>CALROE020000351.1:0-4850 GCA_943369715.1 Bradyrhizobium ivorense | reverse complement strand
TTCGGCGCCTTCAACGCCTGCAGATCGCTTCTCAGCAGATAGGGCTGCTTCGATCCATGCAATTCGATGCAGCCCTGGCCTTCATGAAACGTCGCGCGGCTGCGGAAGAATCCAAGAGTTGAAACTTCGACGGTTCTTGCGGTTGCATCGAGACGATAGCCGAGCAGATAGCGCAACCGGCGGATACCGGCCCGATCATTACCTTCCGCAAACACCGCTTGCGGATCGAGGCCGGAGACGAAGACTTGGGCGCAGAGATTATGCGCGATGAAACCGATGGCGACGCGAATGGCGCGGTCGGGGCGAAAAATGACCGCCGCCGCGGCGACGCCTGCCAGCAGGAGCGCCGTGACCACAACGCCGGCAACGAGCTTCCGCGAGATCACGTCGCCCTCCCCGCGCCGGGCTCAGCGCCCCTTCTGCGCCTCGCCTACGGAAGGCAGCGCCCTCACACTGACGCCGGGCGGCGGCAAATCGTCGTCGGGTACGAAGAAATCCGACATCAGGGGCACCGCAGGATCAACCCGGTAACGCTCGAAGTCGCGCACGCCGCTTTCATACAGCACGTTGTCATCGATGCAGAACTGCCCGGTGAATTCACGCGACGGCTTTGTAAAGATGACGTAGGCGGCATCGCCCATGATTTCGGGGCTGCGGCTGGCGCGCATCATGGCGTCGCCGCCGAGGAGATTGCCAACCGCGGCGGTGGCGATGGTGGTGCGTGGCCACAGCGCGTTGACGGCGATGCCGGCCGGCTTCAGTTCACCGGCGAGACCCAGCACGCACATGCTCATGCCGAACTTCGCCATGGTGTAGGCGGTGGAATGCTCGAACCATTTTGCCTTCATGTCGAGCGGCGGCGACAGCATCAGGATGTGCGGGTTCTCGGCCTTCTTCAGATGCGGGATGCAATATTTCGACACCATGAAAGTGCCGCGGGTGTTGATGCCCATCATCAGGTCGAACCGCTTCATGTCGGTCGCTTGCGAATTGGTCAGGCTGATGGCGCTGGCGTTGTTGACGCAGATATCGATGCCGCCGAATTCGGCGACCGTTTTATCAATTGCCGCGATCACCTGGGCTTCATCCCTGATATCGCACAGCACAGGCAGCGCCTTGCCGCCGGCGGCGCGGACCTCTTCGGCGGCGGTGTAGATGGTGCCCTTCAGCTTCGGATGCGGCTCGGCGGTCTTGGCGGCGATCGCGACATTGGCGCCGTCGCGCGCGGCGCGCAGCGCGATCGCGAGCCCGATGCCGCGGCTGCCGCCGGACACGAACAGCGTCTTGCCCTTGAGTGACGTCATGCTTTCCTCCCCTGCCGTGGCCGTTGCCAGCGGTGCTTGCGGCCCATGCTTCGAGACGGCCACTTTGTGGCCCCCTCAGGATGAGGTTTAGCCTGTTGAAACACAACAACCTCATGCTGAGGAGCGGCCCCTTGGCCGCGTCTCGAAGCATGGGCAGCAGGCGCCGGTCGTTTGCTCAGCCCTATTGCCCCGCGGCTTCAGCACCTCGGGTACGCGGATCGGGGGCGCCGAGCAACCCGTTCGGCGTCACCGCGATCGAATTGGCCGAGGTCTGGCCGAGCGGTTCGATCACCTCATGGCCCCTGGCCCGCAGCTCGGCCAGGGCGTCGTCGGCGAAACCGCGCTCGATCCGCACCACATCCGGCAGCCATTGGTGATGCAGGCGCGGCGCCGCCACCGCGGCCGCGACATCCATTTTGTAATCGAGCACGTTGACGATGACCTGCAGCACCGTCGAGATGATGCGGCTGCCGCCGGGCGAGCCCGTCACCAGCACCGGCTTGCCGTCCTTCAGCACGATGGTCGGCGACATCGACGACAGCGGCCGTTTGCCGGGTCCCGGCAAATTCGCCTCGAACCCGACCAGGCCAAAGGCATTGGAAGCGCCGGGCGCCGCGGTGAAGTCATCGAGCTCGTTGTTGAGCAGCACGCCAGTGCCGTCGGCGATCAGGCCGACGCCATAGGGAAAATTCAGCGTATAGGTGTTGCTGACGGCATTGCCGCGGCCGTCCACCACCGAGTAATGCGTGGTGTTGCTGCCTTCGCGACGCGGCGCCACCGACATCGCATCCAGCGCGTCGGTCCATGGCGTCGCGCGGTCGAGGTCGATGCTGGCGCGCTGTCTGGCGGCGTATTCCTTCGACATCAGCGTCGCAACCGGTGCGCTGATGAAATCGGGATCGCCGAGATAGCGCGCCCGATCGGCATAGGCGCGTTTCATCGCCTCGATCATGACATGCAGCGAGGGTGCGGCGCCCTGTTTCATGTCACCCAGCGGAAACCCTTCCAGGATGTTCAGCGTCTCCAGCAGCACGACGCCGCCCGATGACGGCGGCGGCATCGAGATGATTTCGTATCCACGGTAGCTGCCGCGTACCGGCGCGCGGATCACCGGCTGATAGGATGCGAGGTCGCCCACCGTCATGATGCCGCCGGCGTCGCGAACCCCCGCCGCCAGCTTTTCCGCGACCGGGCCTTGATAGAATCCGCGCGGTCCCTGCGCTGCGATGGCCGTGAGCGTCGCCGCCAGATCCGACTGCACCAGGGTGTCGCCCTCCCTCAGCGAAGAGCCGTCGGCGCGGGAAAATATCTTCGCCGAGGCCGGCCAGCGCGACAGCCGCCGCGCAATGCCGGGCAGCGTGTCGGCCATGTCGTCGGCGATGACAAAACCGTCGCGCGCGAGCGCGATGGCCGGCTTGAGCAGGTCCGCCAGCGTGAACTGGCCGGAGCCGTATTTCTCAAGGGCCAGCACCAGGCCGGCGACGGTGCCGGGGACCCCGATGCTGAGCGCGGAATCGCGCGACCTGGCGATATCGGGCTTGCCGTCGGCGCCGAGGAACATGTCGCGCGTGGCCGCGGCCGGCGCGGTCTCGCGGTAGTCGATGGCGACATCCTCGCGGCGCTCCGCCGAATGGATGACCATGAAGCCGCCGCCGCCGATGTTTCCCGCGCGCGGATAGGTGACGGCCAGCGCAAAGCCGGTCGCGACAGCGGCATCAACCGCATTGCCGCCCTGCCGCAGGATATCGGCGCCGATGCGCGCGCCGATTTTCTCCTGTGCCACCACCATGCCGTGTTCGGCGGAAACCGCGTGACCCGCGCCGCCACCAATATAGGCGCGGCGCTCCTGCGCACCCGCCGGCAGACCGAACAAAACAACCAGTGCGATTGCGGCGAGGATCGTGCGCCGCTCGGCTGTGAACGAAATCATCAAACCATCCATTGTGGGCCGGGATCAGCGAAATGACGCGGTCCCTTTGCTGCCACGAATGCTATATGAGTTCCAATGCGAGGGGCAAAACGCCTCTTCGTGATTCGGCAGAAGATTTTGATCATGACAACCATTGCCTCGGATGCGCGCATTGCGGATACGAAGACCTATCCGCCCCGCGCCGCGGTCGTCAGCTGGATCTTCTTCGACTGGGCCGCGCAGCCTTATTTCACGCTGATCACGACCTTCGTGTTCGCGCCCTATTTCGTCACCCATGTGGCGTCCGACCCCGCCAGCGGGCAGGCGACGTGGGGTTTTGCAACCGCGGCGGCGGGGCTGGTGATCGCGCTGCTGTCGCCGGTGCTGGGGGCGATCGCAGACGCCAGCGGCCGGCGCAAGCCGTGGATCGCAGGCTTCGGCGCGCTGCTGGTGATCGGCTCCTCGCTGATGTGGTTCGGCAAGCCCGGGGACCCCAGCGTGATTCCGGCGCTGCTGCTCGCCTTTGGCATTGCGACCATCGGCATCGAATTCGCGATGGTCTTCAACAATGCAATGATGCCGTCGCTGGTGCCGCCCGACAAGATCGGGCGATTGTCCGGGAACGGCTGGGCCACCGGCTATGTCGGCGGCATCCTCAGCCTGATCCTGGTGCTCGGATTTCTGGCGGCTAACCCGGCGACGGGGCGCACACTGTTCGGATTCATGCCGCTGTTCGGTCTCGATCCGGTGTCGCACCAGGGCGATCGCATCACGGGCCCACTGACGGCGATCTGGTTCATCATCTTCGTGACGCCGATGTTCCTGCTGACGCCGGACTATCCGGCGAAGCTGCCGGTGCGCGAAGCGTTGCGCACGGGTTTCACCGAACTGAAGGGAACGCTCGCTGAATTGCCGAAACGCAAATCGATGGCGGCGTTCCTGCTCGCCAACATGATCTACACCGACGGACTGGTGTCGCTGTTCGCATTCGGTGGCATCTACGCCGCCAGCACCTTTGGCTGGCACACCATCCAGATCGGTACGTTCGGGATCTTGCTCGCGATCGCCGGCACCTTTGGCGCGTGGCTCGGCGGCAAGCTCGACGATACGCTTGGGCCGAAGCGGGTCATCGCCGGCAGCACGGTGGTCCTGCTGTTGTCGATCATCGCCATTCTGTCCGTCGACAGGGATTCGATCTTCCTGGTCAAGGTGGCGTCGCCGGTGCCCGGTGGCGCGCTGTTTTCCGGCGCCGCGGAGCGCGCCTATCTGGTGCTGGGTTGCCTGATCGGCATGGCCGGCGGCCCGTTGCAGGCGGCGTCGCGCTCGCTGCTGGTTCGCATGGCCCCGAAAGACCGCGTCGCGCAATATTTCGGACTGTTCGCGCTGACCGGAAAGGTGACGTCCTTTGTCGGCCCGCTACTGGTCGGCGCCATCACCGCCATCACGGCCAGCCAGAAGGCCGGCATGGCGGTGCTGGTGCTGTTCTTCGTCGCCGGCCTGGCGCTGCTGTCGCGGGTCAGGGAAGAGTGATCTAATTCTCGCTGTCGTCCCTGCGAACGCACATAGGCGCTAAGATAGTTTGACCATTTTTTGGTACTTCCGTTTTCTCGGCGGCTCGTGGAGATGACGTTGGAGAG
>CALROE020000350.1:0-4851 GCA_943369715.1 Bradyrhizobium ivorense | reverse complement strand
CGATCTCTCCCCGCAAGCGGGGCGAGGTAAGCCGAACGTCTGCACCATTGGTGCCCTACGGGCAGGGACGCTCATAGCCGTCGCGGCCGATGAAAGTGCCGGTACGCGGATTATAGGAGCGGTAGCGCGTGCAGGCCGGCGCCTCGTCGTAATACCGCTGCCGTGGAGCATATTCCTCCCGGGGAGCGTATTGCACGGTCTGGCAATAGCGCGGCGAAACGCCGACCCATGAGCCGTTGCCCTGCTGCACGTAGCAGCCGTTCTGGTAATAGCGGTAGCCGCCGGGCCGCGGCTCGCCCTGGGCGCCGATCGCGGCCCCCGTGGCCGCACCGAGCACCGCGCCTGCCGCAGCACCGCTATTGCCGCCGATCGCGCCGCCGACAATGGCGCCGGCCACGCCGCCGAACAGCGCGCCGCCGAGCGTGCTTTCCTGCGCCGTCGCCTGTTCGACGGGCGCGCCAACCGCCAGTGCGAGCAGCGCCATAGCTGCGAATTTCGTCATCATGTCCATTCTCCAGCTCCAGCCGGTTTGATCGAGTCACCCTCGCAGCAGCATTGCGACCAGCCGTGACGTCGGTCAAGGGGCCGCCGCCGCGCCCCAGGAACATTTCAGCGCCGGCGCGGTTATTTGCCCGGACTGGAATCAGGGCTGAAGCAAATGTCGGACACCTACATCATCGAGATCGGATCCCAGGCGGCCGGAATCGTCGTGCGCGATCCCAGGGGCTACCGCTTCTTCGCCGCCACCCACCGTTTCAATCCGCTGGAAGGCCGGCTCTTCCGCAACGCGCGCGAGGCCGAACGGGCGGCGCGGCTTCTGCTGGAGGGCGGGCTGATTGCCGCCTAGGCTGGTAACCGTAACCGGCATCTGCGGGAGCGCAGCCGATCTGACGCGTTGACCCACTCCCGGAACCGCCGCACCATGGGGTTGTTGTCCCGAGGTGTCCCCGTGACCGGCCTGACCCACCGCCAATCCGAGATTCTCAATATCGCCCGCGCCTTCGGCCGGGTGATGGTGGAGGATCTGGCCCGACGTTTCGAGGTCTCGGCGCAGACCATCCGCAAGGACCTCAACGATCTCTGCGACCACCGCTCGCTGACCCGGATTCACGGCGGCGCCATCATCGCCTCCGGCGTGGAAAACCTCGCTTACGAGGCCCGCCGCTTCGTCGCCGCCGAGGAGAAGAAGGCGATCGGGATTGCCGCCGCGGCGCAGATACCGAACGGCTGCTCGCTGTTCATCAACATCGGCACCACCACGGAAGAAGTCGCCAGCGCCCTGACCTCGCACCAGGACCTGCTGGTCATCACCAACAATCTCAATGTCGCGATGCTGCTGTACCGGCATCCGCGCATCGAGGTGATCGTCGCCGGTGGTGCGGTGCGCCGCGCCGACGGTGCGGTGATCGGCTCGACCGCGATCAGCCTGATCGGCCAGTTCAAGGTCGACTACGCCATCATCGGTGCCTCCGCGATCGACGAGGAGGGCGCGCTCTTGGATTTCGACTATCGCGAAGTGCAGGCGGCGCAGGCCATCATCGCCAACGCCCGCAGCGTGATGCTGGTCGCCGACAGTACAAAACTCCGCCGCAGCGCGCCGGTCCGCATCGCCCATCTCAGCCAGATCCAGACCTTCGTCACCGATGCGGCCTTGCCGGCAGGCATCGCCAGCATCTGCCAGCACAGAGGCATCGAGGTGATCGAGGCGATGCCGAATCCGACGGCCGATATCGACGAGCCCGGGATTGAGCCGGCGTCGACCGTGACGCGGCTGCGCTAGAAACCAATCCCAGCCAAGGCAGTGAGGCATCGTGTCCCGGACGCGGTGCATCGTCCTCCCGGCGATACGAAGCATCGCCCGGTCACGATGCACCGCAGAGCCGGGACCCAGGCAGATGCGAACTCAGCATGGGCCCCGGATCAGCAGCGCACCGCCGGAGCCGGAGTCGCGCGA
This sequence comes from Bradyrhizobium ivorense, assembly GCA_943369715.1. Classification (GTDB taxonomy): domain Bacteria; phylum Pseudomonadota; class Alphaproteobacteria; order Rhizobiales; family Xanthobacteraceae; genus Bradyrhizobium; species Bradyrhizobium ivorense_A. Next base: position 2,897 of record CALROE020000350.1, on the reverse strand, counting down.
AGCGCGATCCCGAGGGCGCTGCGCAGCATCCGGGGCACGAGTACCCCATTTTCACTTGCTTTCGTTTTTGATTGTGATTTATTCCAAATCGAAAGCGAAATCGCCGAAGTGAATGGGCGAGCGCCGGGGAAGCGCCTTTTGGACAAGATTTTCGATCTCGCGATCATCGGTGGCGGTATCAATGGCTGCGGCATCGCACGCGATGCGGTGGGTCGGGGCAACTCCGTTTTCCTTTGTGAAATGAATGACTTGGCGAGCGGGACGTCATCCTGGTCGACCAAACTGGTGCATGGCGGGCTGCGCTACCTCGAATATTACGAGTTTCGCTTGGTTCGCGAGGCGCTGATCGAACGCGAAATCCTCTGGCAGATCGCGCCTCACATCATCCGGCCTCTGCGTTTCGTTTTGCCGCACCATTCCGGGTTGCGCCCGGCCTGGCTGTTACGGTTAGGGTTGTTCCTCTACGACCATATTGGCGGGCGGCATTTGCTGCCGCCGACGCGCTCGGTCGATCTGACCCGGGATGAGGTGGGCAAGCCCTTGGTCCCCAACCGCTACAGCAAAGCCTTCGAATATTCCGACTGCTTCGTCGACGACGCGCGCCTCGTGGTGCTCACCGCGCGCGACGCGGCTGACCGCGGCGCCGAGATCCGCACCCGCACCCGCGCGGTCGGGATCCGGCAGGTTGACGGCATCTGGCAGGTCACGGTCGAGGACACATCCGATGGTACCCGCTCGACGATCAAGGCCCGCGCGCTGGTCAATGCCGGCGGCCCCTGGGTCGAGAATGTCCTGCGATCGGGCGCCGGCGTCAACGCGCGCGCCAAGGTGCGGCTGGTGCAGGGCTCCCACATCGTGGTGCGCAAGCTCTACGCCCACGACCGCGCCTACATGTTCCAGAACAGCGACGGCCGCATCGTTTTCGTCATTCCCTACCAGGACGACTTTACGCTGATCGGCACCACCGATCGCGATTTCGACGGCGACCCCGCGAAAGTGAAGGCCTCGACCGAGGAGATCGAATATCTCTGCGACTCCGTCAGCGAATATCTGGCGCAGCCGGTCAATCCGGAAGACGTGGTCTGGACCTATGCCGGCGTGCGTCCGCTCTATGACGACGGCGCCAGCGAAGCCAAGGCCGCCACCCGCGATTACGTGTTCGAACTCGACACCCCCGGCGGCGCGCCGATGCTGTCGATCTACGGCGGCAAGATCACCACCTTCCGCCGCCTCGCCGAGGAGGCGCTGCAACGTCTTTCGCCGTATCTGCGCAGCGCCGAGGCGAAAGAGGGCTGGACCGCGAAATCGCCGCTTCCAGGCGGCGACATGGATGTTTCGGCGATTGCGGCACTGACGGCTGAACTGATCCGCAATTATCCCTTCCTCGCCTCCGCGCAGGCCAGCCGGCTGGCGCATGCCTATGGCACCCGCGCCACCAAAATGCTCGGCAATGCGAAATCGCTTGCCGATCTCGGCCAGTCGTTCGGCGCCGGTTTGACCGAGAGCGAAGTCCGATACCTGATGGCGCACGAGTGGGCCCGCAGCGCCGAAGATATCGTCTGGCGGCGCTCCAAGCTCGGGCTGCGCCTGTCGGCGGACGAAATTGCCGCCCTTGAAGACTGGATTATCGCCAATCACGTTCCGACCGGACGTCCCCTGCTGGAAGTGCGAGGGCGAAAATGACGGTCTCGCTCGAAAGCGTCACGCGATCAGTCGATGGCATTCCGGCCATCCGCGATGTCTCGCTGACGCTGGAGCGCGGCACCCTCAGCGTGCTGCTCGGCCCGACGCTGTCGGGCAAGACCTCGATCATGCGGCTCTTGGCCGGTCTGGACAAGCCGACATCGGGCCGCGTGCTGGTCGATGGCAAGGACGTCACCGGCTTCGACGTGCGCAAGCGCTCGGTGGCGATGGTCTACCAGCAGTTCATCAATTACCCCTCGCTGTCGGTCTATGAAAACATTGCCTCGCCGTTGCGCGTGCAGGGCAAGCCGCGCGCCGAAATCGAGAGCCGCGTGCAGGAGGCGGCGAGGCTCCTGAAACTGGAGCCCTACCTCAGCCGCACCCCGCTGCAATTGTCCGGCGGCCAGCAGCAGCGCACCGCGATCGCCCGCGCGCTGGTCAAGGGCGCCGACCTGGTCCTGCTCGACGAGCCGCTCGCCAATCTCGATTACAAGCTGCGCGAGGAATTGCGTACCGAACTGCCGCGCATCTTCGAAGCCTCAGGCGCGATCTTTGTCTATGCCACCACCGAGCCCTCGGAAGCGCTGCTGCTCGGCGGCCGCACCATCTGCATGTGGGAAGGCGAGATCCTGCAGACCGGCGATACGTCGAAGGTCTATCGCCATCCCGACACCCTGCGCGTTGCCCAGGTGTTTTCCGATCCGCCGCTCAACATCGTCGGCATCGAGAAGCATAACGGCTCGGTGCAGTACGCCGGCGGCGTGCAGGCGCCGGCGACCGGTCTCTATGCCGGGCTCGACGACGGCGCCTACCGGGTCGGCTTTCGCGCCCACCAATTGGAAGTGGCCACCGGCATTGCCGGCCGCCATGCCTTCCACGCCACCGTGACGGTGACCGAAATCACCGGTTCGGAAAGTTTCGTGCATCTCAACCGCGACGCCTCGACCTGGGTCGCGGTGCTCCACGGCGTGCACGAGTTCGAGCCCGGTCACCTGCTCGATGCGGTGCTCGATCCCGACAATGTTTTCGTGTTTGATGCGGCCGGCCGTCTGGTCGCTTCCCCCCGCACAGCGTTTTCAAGCGAAGTGAATGGCGGTTCGCGTGAAGAAAACGCGTCAACAAATAAAAGCATATGAGGGGGATGCTGCATGGCCCGCATTGACCTCGTCGACCTCGCGCACTCCTACGGCGGAAATTTTGCCGCTCCCGAATCC
>CALROE020000349.1:0-4854 GCA_943369715.1 Bradyrhizobium ivorense | reverse complement strand
CGCCGCGGCGGCGCCGGTGCGGTCGCCGCGCATGATCGCGACCACGACGCGGTCGTGCTCGGCGTGGGATTTTGCCAGACGGCCGAGATTGCGGAACTGGGCGCGGCGGAACGGCTGCACCCGCACCCGCGTCGCCAGCGTCATTTCGGCGATATAGCCGTTCTGCGAACCGGCATAGATCGCGTTGTGAAAGCGCTCGTTGACCTCGTGAAAGCGCTCGGGATTGCCGGCATAGCTCAGCACCCGCAATTCCTCGTGGATCGCCTCCAGCGCGTGACGCTCGACCGCAGGCATGCGTTCGGCGGCAAGGCCTGCGCACAGGGCTTCCAGTTCGGCCATCGCCTCGAACATGCCGGTCAGCCGTTCGATCGAGGGCTGCGCCACCACGGCGCCGCGATGCGCCCGCGCGTCGACCAGGCCGCTGGTGGCGAGCTGGCGCAGCGCCTCGCGCACCGGGGTGCGCGAGACGTTGAAGCGCCGCGCGATATCGGTTTCATCGAGCGCGGCACCCGGCGGCAGCGCGCCGCGCACGATCTCATCGGCAAGCTGCAGCCGCAGCTCCTCGGCACGCGTGATCTTGTCCTGATGCGGCGAGGCGCGGTGGACGCGCCGGAGCGCCGGAAGATCATCGAGGCTCATGTCTTCTGACCCACATCTTTGGAAGATTCGGGTTCGTCGATGATGCTGACATGGGCAGCGACGATCTTCCAGCCCTCGGGAAACCGCACCCAGGTCTGCATCTGCCGCCCGACCCGGCCGCCGCCCCAGGCGTCGCGATAGAACAAGGTCGAGGCTACCGCCGCGTCGCGGCCATAGCTGGTGACCACCGTCTGCGCGGTGCTGCGCATCAGTCCGACCGGCGAGCGCGCCGCGCGGAACGCCATGATGGCGTCATGGCCATAGAGGTTTTCGCCGATGCCATAGCGCAGCGTGCGCGGATCGGCGCGGAACAATTCGTCGAGCACGGCGACGTCGTTTTCGACCAGCGCCTTTTCGTAGCGCGCGAACTGCGCGGTCACCTCGGCGAGCACGTCGGGCAGATCGACTTCCATCTCAGAATTCCTTTGGACGCGGCGCCGCCGCAACACCCATGCGCTGCAGCGCATGGGCCACCCGCAGCGCGATATCCTCGCGCCAGGGTGCGGCGATGATCTGCACGCCGATCGGCATCGGCTGCAGCGGAATCGGCACCGCGACCACCGGCAGGCCGATGAAGGAAATCGGCTGGGTGTGGATGCCGATATTGGCGCGCACCGGCAGTTCGACGCCGTCGAGCATGAAGGTCACCTGCCCGAGTTTCGGCGCGACGCAGGGCGTCGCCGGCGCGATGATCACGTCAACCGATTTGAAGATTTCCAGCACTTGGGCGCGATACCAGCGGCGAAATTTCTGCGCGCGGTCGACCAGCGGCGCCGGCACCATCGCACCCGCCAGCAACCTGTCGCGCACCGCCGGGTCGAAATCTTTCGGGCGCTGGCGCAGCCGGTCAAGATGCAGCGAAGCGCCCTCGGTGGTGGAGATCACATAGGCGGCGGCACGGGCGCGCGCGGCTTCGGGAATCTCGACCGTCTTGGTGGCGCCTAGTGCCTTTGCGACGCGGGCGACGGCTTCAACTGCTTCAGGGAACACGTTCTTCTGAAAATAGCCGCCGGCGATGGCGACGCGAAGGCCGCCAATGTCCTGCGCCAGCAGCCCGCTCACCGGCTCGACGGCACGCGTACTGCACGCGGCGTCGTCGGCGTCGGGACCCTGCATCGCGTCATAGGCCAGCGCGAGATCGCCGACATTGCGCGCGAACGGGCCGAGATGATCGAAACTCGCCACGAACGGAAACGAGCGCGCGCGCGACAGCCTGCCGTAAGTCGGCTTCAGGCCAAAAATGCCGCAGAACGACGACGGCACCCGGATCGAACCGTTGGTGTCGGAGCCCAGCGCCAGCGGCACCAGCCGGCCGCCGACCGCGGCGCCGGAGCCGCCCGAGGAACCACCGGTCATCCGCGTGACATCGTGCGGATTGCGCGACGGCCCGTCATGCACGTTCTCGCCCGTAAAATCATAGGCGTATTCGCCCATGTTGAGCGCGCCGACCAGCACCGCGCCGGCCGCTTCCATCCGCTCGATCAGAGTGGCGTCGCGCGGCGATGGCTTCAAGTCACGATTGATCTTCGATCCGGCGCGGGTGGAGAGCCCCTGCACGTCGAACAGGTTCTTCACGGCGAAGGGCACGCCGGCCAGCGGGCCCGGATTTTGGCCGGCTGCGATGGCTGCATCGATCGCCTTCGCCCTGGCGCGTGCGCGATCGGCTGTGACGTCGGTGAAGGAATTCAGGATCGAATCGTGCCTTGCGATTCGCGCCAGTGCGGCTTCCGTCACGCTGCTTGCGGACATCTTGCGGCCAGCCACGGCCTGCGCAATTTCGGAGGCCGACAGTTCGTCGGGATTTGCGTTCATGGCGATATCAGGCTGCAAAGACACTGGCGGGCTCGGTTTCGTCAGGCAGCGGGAATTCATCGACCAGCCGCGCCAGCCGCAACGACACCTCGAGATTGGCCTTCACCGCCGGCTTCCAGGCGTCCTCGATCGGCAGCGCCAGCGCCTTGCCGACAGCGTCGATGTAATTATCCAGCGGATCGGCAGCCATGTTTCTCCCCGTCGCGTCAATGAGCCGGCAACGGCGGATGTGGAATCGCCGTCAGCAATTCCTTTGTATACGCGTCCTGCGGATTGCCCAAGACGCTTTCCGCGGAACCCTGCTCGACGATACGCCCCGAGCGCATCACGATGACGCGGTCGCACAACAGCCGCACCACATTCAGGTCATGCGACACGAACAGATAGCTCATCCCCATCGACGCTTTCAGGTCCTGCAGCAGGTTCAGCACCACTGCCTGTACCGAGACATCGAGTGCCGCGGTCGGCTCGTCGAGGATCACCAGCTTCGGGTGCAGCGCGATGGCGCGGGCGATGCCGACGCGGGCCTTCTGGCCGCCCGACAATTGATGCGGAAAGCGATCGAGCAGGTTGACCGGCAGGCCGACCATGCCGGCCAGTTCCTCGCAGCGGGCGCGCAGCGCGTCGCGGCCCTTGATGTCGCCGAGCTGCATGATCGGATCGACGATGGCGCGCGCCGCGGTGAAGCGCGGATTGAGGCTGTCGGTCGGATCCTGGAATACCATCTGGATGCTCTTGCGCAGCGGCAGCCGCGCAAACGCATTGGGCAGAATCGCGCCGATCTCGTCACCGTCGAACTGGATGCGGCCCGAGGTCTGGTCCAGCAGCCGCATCACCATCATCGACGTCGTCGATTTGCCGCAGCCGGATTCGCCGACCAGCCCGACGCTCTCACCATGGCCGACGGAAAAGCTGATGCCATCGACCGCGCGGAATTGTTCGGTCTCGATCGGCGGCTTGCGCGAGAACAGTTTTGCCAGTGTCGCCGTGGCGCCCTGGCGCGGATATTCCTTCACGAGTTTTTCGACGAGGAGAAGGGGTTTTCCCTCGCCACCTGTCAAACTATCACCCCTGGGCTTGACCCGGGGGTCCATCGTCTTTGAAGAGGCTTCTTGCGAAGCGGGATGGATGGCCGAGTCAAGCCCGGCCATGACGACTGGAGCGACAAGAGGCGCCAGCTTCGCCGCTTCCTCCTCCGGCAGCAGGTCGCGCAGGGACACGCCGACCCGCGGCGTCGCGCGCATCAGCTTCCTGGTGTAGGCGTGCTGGGGATTGGCAAAGATATCGGCCGAAAGCGCGGTCTCGACCACATGGCCCTTTTCCATCACCACCACGCGGTCGCAATAGGCGGCGGCCAGTCCCAGATCATGGGTGATCAGGATCGTCGACATGCCCCGGCTTCGGGTCAACTCGACGATCAGGTCCATCACCGCCTTCTGCGTGGTGACGTCGAGACCGGTGGTCGGCTCGTCCGCGATCAGCAGTTGCGGATTGCAGGCCAGCGCCAGCGCGATCACCACGCGCTGGCACATGCCGCCGGACAGTTCGAACGGATAGGCATGGTAGCGCTCGCGCGGCCGTGCGATCTTGACCGCCTCCAGCGCCTCGATCGCCTTCTCGCCGCGGTCGCTGGCGGCGGCCTGGACGTGCTGGCGCAGCACGTCCTCGATCTGGTCGCCGACCTTGCGGATCGGGTTCAGCGCCGCGCGCGGATTCTGGAAGATCATCGAAATTTCGCGGCCGCGCAGATCGCGCATCTGGTGTTCGGTCGCGTTCTTGACGTCGATGCCGGAGAACATCACCGAGCCCTCGGCGATCTTGCCGGCGCGATCGAGGATCCGCATCACCGCATAGGAGGTGACGGACTTGCCGGAGCCGGACTCGCCGACGATGCCGAGCGTCTCGCCCTTTGCCACCGTAATATTGACGTGCTGCACGGCCTTGACGATGCCGCGGCGGGTGGCGAATTCGACGGTGAGGTCGTTGACGTCGAGCAGCGGCTGCGCGGTCATGATTCTCTCCACGAGCGAGATGCGCCCCCTCGCCCCGTTCTTACGGGGAGAGGGTTGGGGTGAGGGGCTCTCGCGGCGCGCGCGATTCGCGGAGAGTCCCCCTCACCCGACGCGCTTCGCGCGTCGACCTCTCCCCGCAAGCGGGGCGAGGTAAGAAGGACACCGCCAGCGTATCCGGAACTCATCGCTCACGTCCTGCGCTGCGGATCAACGATGTCGCGCAATCCGTCGCCGAGCAGGTTGAAGCAGAATACCGCGATCATCAGGGCCAGGCCCGGAAACAGCGCGATCCACCATTCGCCCGAGACCATGAAGCCGGCGCCCTCCGCGACCATGATGCCCCATTCGGCGGTCGGCGGCCGCACGCCGAGGCCGATGAACGACAGGCCGG
>CALROE020000348.1:0-4855 GCA_943369715.1 Bradyrhizobium ivorense | reverse complement strand
GGCGAGGGCAAGAAAATCGAGCTGATGGAAAAGGCGCGGCTGGAAGTCGTCGCGGCCGTTGCACCGTCCGGCCAGGCGGCGATCAAGCGCCTGCTGATCGACGGCGTGTCCGTCTATGACGAGCCGCCGTACTGACGAATGCATTTGCGGCGCCGGAGGGAACATGCAATGATTTGACACCAGAGATTGTATATTCAATTTATAGCCCGGCGAGGGCAATGCCATGAGCCGAAATATCGTTCTTCTCTCCGACGGCACCGGCAATTCCGCCGCAAAAGTCTGGCGCACCAATGTGTGGCGCACCTTCGAAGCGCTCGATCTGTCGGGCAACGATCAGGTCGCATTCTACGACGACGGCGTCGGCACCTCGTCGTTCAAGCCGTGGGCGATCCTCGGCGGGGCGTTCGGTTTCGGCCTGAAGCGCAACGTGGTCGACGTCTATAAATTCGCCTGCCGCAACTATCGCGACGATGGCGACCGCATCTACGGCTTCGGCTTCAGCCGCGGCGCCTTCACGATCCGCGTCGTCGTGGGCCTGATTCTCAATCAGGGCCTGGTGTGGGCGCAGGACGAAGCGGAGCTCGACAGGAAGGCCCGCGCCGCCTACCGCCAATATCGCCGCGAGCGGTATCACACGGTGTTCGGCGTCGAGAATGTCTTTCGCTGGTTTCGCGATCTGTTTTTGCCAAAGGATTACGACAAGGCGGACAATCGGCCGGTGGCGAAGATTCGCTTCCTCGGCGTATGGGACACCGTCGCCGCCTACGGCGCGCCGCTGGACGAGATGACGCGCGGCATCAGCCAGTATATCTGGCCGCTGGAGCTACCGGACCACACCTTCAGGCGCGATCGGGTGATGCGGGCCTGCCAGGCGCTCGCCCTCGACGAAGAGCGGACCACGTTTCATCCAGAGCTGTGGAACGAGCGGGTCGAGCGTCCCAGCCAATTCGATCCGGACGAGGCGCGCTTCATCAAGGACGAGCAGATCAGCCAGGTCTGGTTTGCCGGGGTTCATTCCAACGTCGGCGGCGGCTACCCTGACGACACACTGGCCTACATTCCCTTCGTCTGGATGATCACCGAAGCGCAGCATTGCGGTCTGAAGTTCAAGTCGGACGCGGTCCCGCCGCCCGGCGTGCCGGCGGACCCCGATACGTTCAAGAACGCGATCTCGAAACGTGACAAGGACGGCCGCATCTACGATCCTCGCAAGGGGCTGGGTGGCTACTACCGCTACGGGCCGCGCAAGCTGGTGCAGCTCTGCAATCCGCAATACAAGAAAAAGGGAGACGACGAAATCCTGATCGAGCGGCCGAAGATCCACGAAAGCGTATTCCGTCGCATCGATAATCGCGCTCACGCCTACGCGCCGATCGGCCTGCCGTCGACCTACGATGTGGTCAAGGACAGCGGCGAGATCGTCACACCGGATCAATACGGCTTCGAGACCGACCAGGACGCCAGGGCCCGCGCGGATAGCCAGGAGTATATCTGGAACGATATCTGGCGACGCCGGATCGTGTATTTCGCGACGGTCGCAGCCACGCTGTGGTTGCTGGCGTTTCCCCTGCTGCGCTCGGCGCCCCGATCCGACGAGTATGTCAGCCCCATCCGCTGGGTATCCGACATCATCCGCGTCGTCGGCAGCTTCCTGCCCGGATTCGCCGAGACCTGGATCAACGGCTATGCGCGCAGTCCCTTCCAGTTTCTGGCTCTGCTGCTGCTGGTGGCGGGCCTGATCTGGTTCGGGACCCGGATCGCGTCGCGGATATCCGACCGTATGGGCGGGATCTGGCGGGGAATTCCCGCGGCGCCGCCGGGTCTGCCGAGCAACTGGATCTACCGGCTCCGAAGCAGCCCAACCTACATCGCGCTGCACCAGGGATTGAAGCTCACATGGGCTCCGGCTTTTTTCGCGGCGCTGTTCGTGTATCTCGGAGTCACCTTTGCCAGCCACCTGCTGTACAACGTTCAGGACGTTGCGGGATTTACCTGCACCGAAGACGGCAGGGCCACGGGCCTCGGCAAGGGTGAACTTCGCGAGGTCGGTTTTGTCACCCTTGGCCTCTGCAACAGGACCGGGATTTTCGTCGAGGCTGGCGCGAGATATCACGTCGAGGTCAAGGCGACCTCGGAGTGGGGCGATGGCGGCATCCCGACCCAACTCGGCGGATTCTACACCACGGACGCACCGGCCTGGTATCAGCGCGTGCTACTGATGCTCGCCGTCCCGCTCCGCCGCGAATTGACCCGGCCGTGGTTTCGGCTGGTGCTTCGCTACGGGGCGACCGGTGGTGAGGAAGTATTCCTCGATCCGGATCCCGAAGATGGGACGATCGAAAACGTCATCCGGCCGACGCGCAAGGGCGAGCTTTTCATCTTCGTCAATGATGCGGTGATCGGTATTCCCGGACTTTACGACGTCTTCTACCGCAACAATACAGGGGACGGAAAACTGACCGTCACGCGGAAATGATGGCTGCCCACGGAACGCCGCGCATCGAGGCGCCCGCGCTGCAATGGGACATTGCCGCAATGCAGCGCGACCTGGCGCAAGACCTCGCCGGCTGACCCGAGCAGAATATTTCGTTCAATTTGCATACGCCTGACAGGACCGCGTAACGCGCACTTCTCACCCGTGGAAGATGTGCTAGCATTGTTGCGTCTGACCCACCTCACCACAGACCAAAGTTCGTCTCTCGAAACGTTCAAATAAATAACACGCGCGGCCGCACCGGCTGCATAGGGGAGTGACGCGATGAAATCGGCCTTCAATCGATCCATTCTTGCGCTCGCGACGATTGCCTTTGTTGCGGGGGCCAGTCAGGCCAGCGCGCAGCAAAAGCCACTGAAGAAATACGAATCCGGCACCAAGGACTTCTGGGCCAATCCGCCGCCCGACTGGTTCCTCGGCGACGAGATCGAAGCCCAAAGGGGGCAGGCGCCACCGTCGGGTCCGCCGACCGGCGCATCGGAAGCCGAACTCGCGGCGATGATGAAGAAGATCAAGCTGCCGGCGGGCTTCAAGATCGAAGTCTACGCGTCCGGCGTGCTGTCCGCGCGGCAGATGGCCTGGGGCGACAAGGGCACGCTGTTTGTCGGCTCGTTCGGCGTCGGCAACGTCTACGCGATCAAGGACAATGGCGGCAAGAAGGAGGTCAAGACCGTCCTCAAGGGATTGAAGATGCCGACCGGCATCGCGTTCCGCGACGGCGCGCTCTACGTCGTCGATATCGACAAGCTGATCAGGTACGACAACGCCGAGGCCAATCTCGACAATCTCGGCGCCGGCAAGGTGGTCTATGACGACATGCCGCCCTACGTCCCGCATGGCTGGAAGTATATCGCGGTCGACAAGGATGGCTGGTTCTATTTGCCGTTCGGGCCTCCCTTCAACATCGGGATTCCGCCGACCAGCCTGTCGCAGATCCGCCGCGTCGATCCCAAGACCGGCAACGCCGAACTGGTGGCGCTCGGCGTCCGCAACAGCGTCGGCGGCGACGTCGACCCGCGCAGCGGCAAGTACTGGTTCACCGAAAACGCCCGCGACTGGATCAGCGACGACACTCCGAGCGACAAGCTCAACATGATCTCGAAGCTCGGCGAGCATTTCGGCTATCCCTACTGCCACCAGGGCGACATGCCGGATCCGAAGTTCGCGATGGGCCACAAATGCTCCGAGTTCACGCCGCCGGTGCTGAAGCTCGGCGCGCATGTGGCTCCGCTCGGCATGAAGTTCTACACCGGCGACCAGTTCCCCGCCGAGTACAAGAACAACATCTTCATCGCCGAACACGGCTCCTGGAACCGGGCCAAGTACCAGGGCGCGCGGATCAAGCGGGTGATCGTCGGGCCCGACGGCAAGAACGCCAAGCAGGAGATCTTCGCCTCCGGCTGGCTCGAGGGCGCCACGAACTATCTCGGCCGGCCCGCCGATATCGTTCTGGGCAAGGACGGCTCGATGTTCGTCGCCGACGACTGGGCCGGCGCGATCTATCGCATCAGCTACAGCAAGAAGTAAGGCTGGATAACGCAGGGCTGCGGTCGCTCGGGAACGAGTGGCCGCAGCTTTTTGTTTTAGCCCGGTGCTGGTGGTGCCATTGAGTTCGGAGGGGAATCAAGATGCGGATTGCGTTAGCCGGGACCATGCTCGCCGCAATGATGGCCGGCGGATCGCTCGCCCACGCCGCCGACGTCGCCGCCGGCAAGCAAAAGGCCGAAATGTGCATCGCGTGTCACGGCGAAGCCGGCATTTCGCAGCTCGAGAACATTCCCTCGCTCGCGGGCCAGCCCGACCAGTTCATCCAGTGGCAGCTGGTGTTCTTTCGCGCCGGCACCCGCAAGAACGAGCAGATGCTCCCGGTCGTCGATCAACTCAACAATGAGGATATCCGCAATCTCGGCGCCTATTTCGCCTCGCTGACGCCGGCCAGGGCGAAAGCCGATGATAATCCGGATCTATCAGCCAAGGGCGCGCAGGCCGCCGCGGGCCGGCGCTGCACCTCGTGCCACACCGACAACTATGCCGGGACCAAGGCGATTCCCCGCGTCGCCGGCCAGCGCCGGGAGTATCTCGTGAAGGCGCTGCACGACTACAAGTCCGGCGTGCGATCCGGCGGCGGCATGGCCGCGATGGCGAATGTCGCCTATTCCCTCAGCGAGGAGGAAATCGAGGCGCTGGCGCATTATCTCGCGCATCTGTAGCTGTCGTCCCTGCGAACGCACATAGGCGCTAAGATAGTTTGACCATTTTTTGGTACTTCCGTTTTCTCGGCGGCTCGTGGAGATGACGTTGGAGAGCGGAGATTGATCTGCGCAAAGAGCCGATATCCGGCTGTGGGATCACGGCTTGGAG
>CALROE020000347.1:0-4864 GCA_943369715.1 Bradyrhizobium ivorense | reverse complement strand
TGCCCAGATCAATCGCTGTTCTGATAAACTTCTCCATGGACGGCCTCCCTTTTGTGGCGCTCCGGCGACCACGTTTTGGCACTTGATGCCGTTGAGGTGGGGCCGTCCACAACATCATTGCGAGGAGCCCTTGCGACGAAGCAATCCATGTTGCCGCGCCAAGAAAGATGGATTGCTTCGCGGAGCCTGTCATCGGGCGGCGCTTCGCGCCGACCCGTTGGCTCGCAATGACGATTTTTGATCCTTGATGCACCGCGTCCGGGACACGAGAGTGCCTACTTCGCTTTCGCCCTGGCGCGCGCGATGCCTTCCTCGATCAGCCGGTGCGCGTCCTCGGCGCCGCCCCAGCGCACCACCTTGACCCATTTGCCGGGCTCCAGATCCTTGTAGTGCTCGAAGAAGTGCTGGATCTGCTGCAGCGTGATGTCCGGCAGGTCGCTGTAGGTCTTCACCTTGTCGTAGCGCTGGGTCAGCTTCGAGGATGGCACCGCGATGATCTTCTCGTCGCCGCCGGCCTCGTCTTCCATCAGGAGCACGCCGACCGGCCGCACGCTCATGACAGCGCCCGGGACGATGGCGCGGGTGTTGGCCACCAGCACGTCGCAGGGGTCGCCATCGCCCGACAGGGTGTGCGGGATGAAGCCGTAATTGCCGGGATAGCGCATGGCGGTATAGAGAAACCGGTCGACCACAAGCGTGCCGGCTTCCTTGTCCATCTCGTATTTGATCGGCTCGCCGCCGACAGGAACTTCGATGATGACGTTGACGACGCGCGGCGGGTCGATTCCGAGCGAGATGGCGTCTATGCGCATGAATGGCTCCGCGAGGTTGTGAAGTCAGCTCATGGATAGGACGCGACGCGGACCGAAGCCAGCCTCGATTTGTCTCAGAATCCGACGAAGCCTAGTTAGTCCAGGCGAAGGCGACTTTGTCGAGCGACTTCGCGCCGAACTTCTCGGAACTGCGCGCGACCATGCGGCCGCCCAGCGCGCGATAAAACTCCGTCGCCGGATCGTTGTCGGACAGGGCCCAGATCACCATGCTCTTCAGCCCGCTCTGCAACAGGTCGCGCCGCGCCGCGGTGAACAGCCGGCGGCCGAAGCCGAGACCCTGAAATTCCGGCCGCAGATAGAGCTCGTAGATCTCGCCTTCGAAGTGCAGGCTGCGGGCGCGGTTGCGGCCGTAATTGGCATAGCCCGCGACCTTGTCGCCGAACACCAGCACGCTGACGCGGCTGCCCTTGCGGATCGCGCTGTCCCACCATTGCGGGCCGCGCCGGTTGATCAGCTTCTCCAGCTCGGCACCGGGGATGATGCCCTGATAGGCCGAACGCCAGGCTTCGTCATGGGTGGACGCCACCGCGGCTGCGTCCGCAGCTTTGGCCGGTCGAACCTCGATCAGGGTTGTGCTCATGGAGCAGATCAAAGCAAGTCGGCGCGTCCGCTTCAAGGTCTATCGTTAATTATCGGTTAACCTGTGGATTTTCTGCATCAGTCTTGCCGGCCAGCTGTACCGAAAAAGGACAGAAGCCCGCGGGAATGGCATCCGGCGGATGGTTTGATGCTGCGAATGGTTCTTAACGGTGTGTTTTGCTGCAGGGGCTCACGGAAAATGCACCGGAAGTGATTCGGCGTGGGTATTCTGTTCCGCACATCCGGGCTCGCCCCTTGGCCCGCGTCAGGCAAGTTCATGCGATCGCTCGAAACGTATTTCGTCCTGGTTGTGCTCGCAGCGAGTTGTATCCCAAGCGCGCTCGCGCAAGACAGGCACGGTGGGCAAGGCGCGGAGGGCGAGCCGAATCGCATGCAGCAATGGCTGTTGCCTACGCCCACACTGGATGTCGCGGCGCGCGCGCGCCTGTTTCGCCCGCCGGGCGACGGGCCGTTTCGGCTGGCGGTGATCGCACACGCCTCGACGCAGAACGTGCTGCGTCGCGCGCAAATGCCGCAACCCGAATACCACGGGCTGGCGAGCCTTTTGGTCGCGCGCGGCTTTGCCGTGCTGGTGCCGGAACGTCCCGGCCACGGCGCCACCGGCGGTCGCTATCTGGAAGACCAGGGCGGCTGCGACGAAGCGGACTACGCGCGCGCCGGACGCGCCACCGCGGACGTGATCGCGGCGGCGGTGGGCGTCGTGCGCAAGCAGGCTTTCATCCGGCCGGACGGCATGGTCATTGTCGGGCACTCCGCCGGCGCCTGGGGTGCGCTGGCGCTGGCCGGCGAGGATCCGAAAGACGTCGCCGCCATCATCGCCTTCGCGTCCGGCCGCGGCGGCCGTGCCAATGACCAGGCGAACACGGTGTGCGCGCCGCATAGGCTTGTCGCGGCGGCGGCCGAATTCGGCAAGGCGGCGCGCGTGCCGGTGACCTGGCTGGTGGCGGCGAACGATACGTATTTTTCGCCCGATCTGTCGCGGCGAATGGCCGATGCGTTTCGCGGCGGCGGCGGCAAGGTCGAATTCCGCGTATTGCCGGCCTTCGGCAGCGAGGGACACTGGCTGGCGGAGTCAGAAGCCGGCGTTAAAATTGCAGGTGCCGAACTGGACCGCGCGCTGAAGGCGCTCGCGCCGAACGCGGCGAAACGGCGATGACATCACGCAGGACCGGCCCGTGGCCCGATGATGACGTCATCCTCTACGACGGCGTCTGCGTGTTCTGCTCGCGCTGGGTCCGCTTCGTCGCCATGCGCGACGTCGACCGGCGATTTCGCTTCACCGCGATCCAGTCAGGCTACGGCACCCGTCTGGCGCAGGCATCTGGCATCAACCCTGAAGATCCCGACACCAACGCCGTGGTCCATGGCGGCGAGGTGTTGTTCAAGTCCGACGCCGCGCTGACGGTGCTGTCGAACCTGCCGGGATGGGGCTGGACGCGCGCATTGCGCGCGGTGCCAAAGCCGCTGCGCGACGCGCTGTACGGCCTCGTCGCGCGGAATCGCTACCGGATATTCGGGAAGTATGAGGAATGCTTTGTGCCGGATGCGGAGATGCGGGCGAGGGTGATCGAGTAGGAGCACAGCGCTCGCCCAGTCGTCATTGCTTAGCTTCGCTCCTCGCAATGACGCTGTCAGCTCTTCGCAAGCGCCCCAAGCACCTCCGCCACCGCCCTCTCCCCGCTGTCCCTCGCCCCATGCGCGGTCGAGAAAAAACCCGGCGAGGTCGCTTCGCCCGCGAAGAACAGCCGTCCGTCGACCGGTGCGGCCAGCACCGCGCGGGCGCCGGCGTGGCCGGGCAGCGCGTGCGAATAGGAGCCGCGCGCGAAGGGGTCGTGGGCCCAGCGCGATTCCGCCAGCGGCTTTAGTTTGCGGCGGTAGTCGTTGCCGAGGAAGCCCACGATCTCGTCGATGCTTTGCGCGGCCAGCGCGCCGTCGCCGGCGTCTTCCAGCGCCTGCGCAAAACGGCCGCCGAAAAAACCTTCGATGCAGGGCTGGCCGAACGGGCGCAGATGATAGGTGCCCATGTCGGTGCGCATGGTGGCGCCGCGCAGGCTGCCGTCGCTGGGAAATGCTTCCGGTTCATCGAGCCCCAGCATTACCTTGTCGGCGAGCCCGAGCGGCAGACCGCGCGCGGCGTCAACTTTTGCCGGCAGGGCCGGATGAAAACGAATCGTTTGATCCGCGATCAGGTTGGTCGGGACCGTCACGATCACCTTGCCGGCCGTCAACGTGCCGCGCGAGGTCTCGATCCGCAGGCGTTGTCCGGAATGGTCGATCAGCGTCACCTGGCAGCCCAGCGCCAGCGGACAGCTTGCGCCATAGGCCGCCATCAGCGCGCCGTAGCCGCGCCGCACCCGCCAGTTGATCTCGGTGTCCTCGTAGGCATCCATGTCGAGGATCGAGACCCGGTCGAGTTCGGCGCCGTTGATGTAGGTCGAGATCGCATCGATCATCGGATTCCAGCGGTTGCCGGGCTCCAGATAAAGATTCGCCGCGACGTCTTGGCCGGTCCGCCTGGCCTCTTCCGCGGCTTCCTCGGCGCGGTCATAGAACGCGTCGAGCGCGGTGATGAATTCGGTGCGCAGCGGCGGCGGGAAAACCTTGTGCACGGCCTGCTCGCGCCACGGCGGACGTGTCCGGTCGATTTCGAAATTCAGCCGTTCGGCGATCGGAACGAAGGAGTTTTCGTCGGCCGAATGCAGCCAGCCGCAGCCGAGGTCGAAGGTGATGTCGGGGGAGGCCATGATGGTGTGGCCGCGTCCGCCGATGCGGTCGCGCGCTTCCAGCACGATTGCAGAGAGGCCGGAGTTTTCCAGCGCATGCGCGGCGCCGAGGCCGGCGGCGCCAGCGCCGATGATGGCGACATCGACTTCGGAGGGGAGGGACATGCGGTATCTATCTCGTCGTCATGCCGGGGCCAAAGCGCGAAGCGCGCCTTCGCGCAGATGTCCCGGGCATCCACGTCTTGCTGCGCAGTATCCAAGACAGAAATGGCCGGGACAAGCCCGGCCATGACGGTTCGTCGTTGAGCTTGAGCGGCTTACGCCACCGCCTGCTTGGACTTTTCCGCGCGCTTGCGGTCGTTGGCGTCGAGGTGGCGCTTGCGCAGGCGGATCGACTTCGGCGTGATTTCGACCAGCTCGTCGTCCTCGATATAGGCCAGCGCCTTTTCCAGCGTCATGCGGATCGGCGGGGTCAGGCGCACCGCCTCGTCCTTCGAGGTGGTGCGGATGTTGGTGAGCTGCTTGCCCTTGAGGATGTTGATCTCGAGGTCGTTGTCGCGGGTGTGCTCGCCGACGATCATGCCCTTGTAGACCTTGCAGCCGGGCTCGATCATCATCGGGCCGCGGTCTTCCAGCTTGAACATGGCGTAGGCCACCGCCTCGCCCTGGTCGTTGGAGATCAGGACGCCGTTGCGGCGGCCCTGGATG
>CALROE020000346.1:0-4898 GCA_943369715.1 Bradyrhizobium ivorense | reverse complement strand
AATTACAGCCTGGGCGATGACCTGATGGTCGTGTCGCCCGACGTCGGCGGCGTGGTCCGCGCCCGCGGCCTGTCCAAGCGCATCAACGCGCCGCTGGCGATCATCGACAAGCGCCGCGAACGCGCCGGCGAATCCGAGGTCATGAACGTGATCGGCGATTGCGCCGGCTATACCTGCATCCTGATCGACGACATCGTGGATTCCGGCGGCACTCTGGTTAACGCCGCCGATGCGCTGCTCGCCAACGGCGCCAGGGACGTCTACGCCTACATCACCCATGGCGTATTGTCCGGCGGCGCCGCCGCCCGGATCGCCGGCTCCCGGCTGAAAGAGCTCGTCATCACCGACTCGATCCTGCCGACCGAGGCGGTCACCATGGCGCCCAACATCCGCACCCTGTCGATCGCAGGCCTGATCGGCGAAGCCATCGGCCGTACCGCCGCGGAAGAATCCGTGTCGAGCCTGTTCGACTGAACGGCTTCGTAGCCTCGTAGCCCGGATCGGACCAGCGGATCGCGCGAACCGCTGGGGGTGGTCGTCCTCACCGGCGCCCTGGAATGGAACCCGGAATGCGTACCAACGGAACCGCAAGGTTCGTCCGTCGTTTCAACGACAGCTCCGTTTGCAACCCCTGTCAGAGAACCCTCGCAGCTTGAGGGCATCGACGGGCGCGGCGCTGTTCCGGTCGCTATCGAGCAAACAAAGACGTCGCAGCCCTGCGCAATTGGCGGACAGAACAACTGCGATTAAAGTTGTCCATATTCATCATAACCCAACGTTGCGTTGGTCATGGCCATATGGAAACCGGCAATTTATCCGTCGGTGTGGCAGACTGCGCCTGTGGTTTATCACGGGGCGCACCTCCGATGAACGAACTTACCCGGTTACGAGAACTGGAATCCGATTGCCGCCAGCGGGCGCAGAGCGAGCCTGAAAGAAAATGGTATTGGCTCGCGCAAGCCGCCAAGTATCAAATCCAGGCGAACCTCGAGGTCGCCGAAAACACCACCGAACCGAACGCGCCTGAAGTCAGACTGGCCAGCTGGCCAATCGGCGGGGATGAAAGACGGCTGCTTTAGCCCTCCACTTCGACGGCCACCTCAGGGGATAGCGGCATCCAAGCTCAGTCAAGGCCGCGTCACTGCATCCATGATTTCCCTCAAGTGGCGCTTGGCGCCGACGGATGCGCCACCAGGCTGGCGGGTCTATCATGCCCACCATCACGCCCGTGCGCGGATGGCTTTCTCGGCTTCGCGGCTTTTCGAGAATCCTCCATATGCCGAAGGTTCGGAGCATGCCACGCGCTGCTTGGCCTTGATGCCGCCGATGGGCGACCGGTGTGCCTTCATGACGGCTCGACGCCTGCATCGCCACACCATCATCCCCCTCCTTGAACCCCACGCTTATCCCGCCTAGGGTCCGCCGCAACATCGCCCCCTGAGCGATGTGCGACAAGAAGCGGACATGTCAGATCCATGCAGACCACCGAGCGGCAGCCTTTCCCCCACCGCCGGGGCCTGATCATCGTCACGACACTGGCCACGGCCTATGTCGCCAGCCATTTCTTCCGCGCCTCCAACGTCACCATCGGTCTCGACCTGATGCGCGACCTCCAGATCGGGCCGGAGGCGCTGGGCGCGCTGACCGGCGCGTTCTTCTTCGGCTTCTCCGCGATGCAGATCCCCTGCGGCCTGCTGTTCGACCATTACGGGCCGCGACGCACCGTCACCGGCATGCTGATGGTCGCCACCATCGGCGGGGTCATCTTCACGCTGGCGACGAGTTGGCCTGTGCTGCTCGCCGGCCGTGCGCTGATGGGGGCAGGATTCGGCGCCATGCTGATCGGCAGCATGGTGGTGATCTCGCGCTGGTTTCCGCCGGACCGCTTCTCCACTCTGGTCGCGATGGTGCTGTCGATCGGCCTGGTCGGCAACCTGCTCGCCACCACGCCGCTGGCCTGGGCCTCGGAGGCGATCGGCTGGCGCGGCGTGTTCGGCTTCGCGGTGGCCTTCACCGCGATCGCCACGGTCGCAGTCTGGCTGGTGGTGCGCGACGCGCCAGCAGGCCACCCGTTCCTGGAGCGAACCGCGGAACCGCCGCGCATGATGCTGCAGGGCCTGATGGAGATCTTGCGCAACCCGCGGCTGCGGCCGATCCTGGCGCTGAATTTCTGCAGCTATGCCTGCACCTTCACGGTACAGGGGCTGTGGGGCGGCCCGTTCCTGCGCGAGGTGCATGGCATGAGCGCGATCGCGGCCGGCAACGTGCTGCTCGGCGCCGTCGTCACTTACCAGTTCGGTATGCTCGCCTTCGGCCCGCTCGACCGGCTGCTCGATACCCGCAAATGGATCGCGGTCGGCGGCAACCTGGTGACGGTTTCGATGCTCGCCACCCTGGCGCTGGCGTCACAGCCGCCGGTCTGGGTGCCGGTCGCCGCCATCCTGGTCATGGGTTTTGTCTCGGCCTCCAGCACCATGGTGCTGTCGCATGGCCGCGGCATCATCCCGGACCGGCTGATCGGGCGCGGCATGTCGACGCTCAACACCGCCGTGATGCTCGGCGTCGCCTGCATGCAGAGCCTGTCCGGCATCATCCTCGGCGCCTTCGAACCGCTGGCGAACGGCGGTCGCTCCGAGGCCGCCTACCACGCGCTGTTCGGCGTGCTCACAGTGGTGCTGATCACGGCGGTTACGATCTACAGCCGCTCGCAGGACGTCAGGCCGAGCGACGAAATGCGCGCCCGCCAGCAGGCTCAGGGCGGCTGAGCTGCGGCTCGATGACGTTCACTTCCATTAGAAGAAAAGCCACTCAGACACGTACAGGTTGTACAATCCCGTCGATTTGCTGCCGGAAGGCTCGCAACAGGGCCGTCGAATTTGTCTAAAGATCAAGTCCTGCCACCCGGAACCCGCTACCCTGGAACCGACAAAGCCGCTAGCATGGTGCAATATTGAGCGAAACGGCCAGCCATGCCGGGCCGGCTTCGCTTGTTGCCAGTCGACTGAGCGTATTGAAAAGATAGTAAAATGTGGTTTTCGATCATTGCGTGGATCGTGTTGGTGGGCGCGTCGGCATTCTTTGCAGGCTCCGCGCTCAATCTCAGTCCGGCCGAGGTCTCGGGCCATTTGGCAGCATTGCCGGGTCCGCAACGGTTCGCGCTCGGCGCCATCCTGTTCACGACCCTGGCGCTGATCGGGTCGTCGGTATGGCAAGCCTTCAGCCTCGCCCACCAGAACAAGCGGTTGCGCGATCGCCTCAAGGGGCTGCGACAGGAAACCCTGACCGCGAACGAAACCCAGGCCCAGTTCGATACCGGGGTCCAGCATCTCGTCGACAGCGACCCCCAGGAAGCCATCGCCTCCATTGAGAAATCGCTCACCGAGACCGAGCAACGGGCCGTGCTGGCGCATGGCCAGAGCGAATCCGTCGATATGCGGGACCGGCTCGACGAAATCAGGCGCCGCCAGAAGGTGCTGCGGGAGACGATCGGCGTCGTCGCCGAAAAGCGGCGGGTGGTCGAACCCGTCTTCGGCGAGCTGAAGGACCGGCAACGCCAGCTCGAAAGGTGGCTGACGGATCTCGAGACCGACGATGCCAAGAACAACATCGCCGACCGGCTGAAGGACCTCGCCCACAACGTCGCGGTGATCCACGAACGGAAAACCGTGCTGCAGGATTCATTGACAACGCTGAACCGATTCAAGGAAGAACTGGAAAAGTCCGAGACCGAGCTGGTGCCGCTGGGCGGCCTCGACGTCCTGATCGCCGACCTGCGCGTGCTGCGGGATAAGTTGACCGCATCGCTCGATCAACTCGAAACCAGCGGCGAGGAAAAGCTGAGCGCACGGGTCGAGGCGCTCTCGAAGGAGAAGATCGAGATCGAGCAGCGGTTTGCGCGGCTGGATGACGGCTTCAAAATCCTGAATGCAATCCGTCTCGACTTCGACGAACTCAGGGAGCGCCGGGCGCATCTGGAGCGCGCGCTGGCGGAGGTGGAGACGGATCCCGAAGGCAAGAGCCTGATCGATCGCCAGAACGCGCTGAACGAATTTATCGTACAGGCGCGCCTGCGCCTGACGCGACTGCAGGATTCATCGGTAATGCTGACCCGGTTCAAGGAAGAAGTGGTCAAGTCGCAGGCCGAACTGACGCCGCTGCAATCGCCGGTATTCGGCATCGAGGCCATGATCCGCGAAGTGAACGAAAACCGCGATATCCTGCTCAAGACCCTCGGCGAGATCGAATTCAAGGGCGAGGAAAAACTCGAAGCCCGCGTCGAGGCGCTTGCCCAAAACAAGGCTGCGATCGACCAACGGCTGGCTCAGGTTTTCGAGAATTTCCAGAAGCTCGATTCCATGCGCAAGGATATCGGGGAGATCTTTACGAGCATCAGAGGCACGCTCAACCGGGTCGGGTGAGACCCTCTCCCGAGTTATCTTGCTTCACCGGCGAATGCCTGCCGCAGCGCGGTCAGCCGGTCGAGCGCAGGCTGCGGCAACGGGCCTTTCCGGACCGCGGCGAGCGCGTCCTCGAACTGTTGCGGCGTCGCCATGCCGACGAGGATGGTGCCCATCGCCGGGTGCGACAGCGCAAACCTGATCGCGGCTTCGGCCAGGCTGGCGCAAAACCCTTCCTCCACCAGCGGCGCGAGACGGCGGGCGCGATCGACATCCGCATCGTAGCGAACCGCCGAACCGATCGGTTCGGGCGCAGCCCCCGCAATCGGGTGGCGCTCGGCCGAACCCGACAGCGCACCGCCGGCCAGCACGCGAATCCCCACCACGCCGACGCCGGCGGCCACGGTCGCATCGAACAATCCTGCGTAATCCTGCGCCGGATAGTCTTTCGGCAACGGCCCGGCGGCCGACGGATTGAGCATGTTGTAGACCACCTGCGCG
>CALROE020000345.1:0-4923 GCA_943369715.1 Bradyrhizobium ivorense | reverse complement strand
GAGCGCGCCGGCTTCATCAACAAGGAATTCGACCTCGCGTTCATGGACAGCATGGTCACCAACCCGGCTTGGGCGACGAAGTATTCGACGACCGAGCTGGTCGAGCTTTCGGGCACCCAGGGCGTCGAACTGCTCAACTGGGTGGTCGCGCGCGGCGCGCTGCCGGAGAAGGTGAAGAAGCAGCACGCCAATTATCACATCCCGATCTCGAACACGGCGTCGGGGCTGATGGTGCTGGAGCCGCAGGGCTGAGACTGGCGGTCACGGGTTCGCGCGGGCTGGAGGCATATCCGCGAAGCTGATAGGGATGAGGTCCCTCTGGGATCAAAGGCCTCGATCTCCCTGCCGGTTCCGGCGTGCCTTTGGTGCTGCTTCCCCTGTCCGGTCGCGCCATGAAGCTTGTTTCCATCCCCGGCAATCCCATTCCCGACGGTGCCGTCACAGGCACGGTCGAGACGCCGGACGGCGTGACGCTGCGCTTCGCGCGCTGGGACTCGCCGGCCGATGTCAAGGGAACGGTCTGCGTCTTCACCGGTCGCAGCGAATTCATCGAAAAGTATTTCGAGACGGTGCGCGAACTGCGGCAACGCGGCTTCGCGGTCGCCATCATGGACTGGCGCGGGCAGGGGCATTCGTCGCGGCAGCTGCCCGATCCGCACAAGGGCCATGTCGCGAATTTTTCCGATTTCGAGGTCGACGTCGAGACCTTCATGCGGCACGTGGTCGTTCCCCATTGCCCGCCGCCCTATTATGCGCTGGCGCATTCGATGGGTGGCGCCGTCATGCTGCGCGTCGCGCATTCCCGCAAGCGCTGGTTTGAACGCATGGTTCTCGCCGCGGCGCTGATCGACTTGCCGCAACCGCGCTCCTCCTGGCCCTTGCGCCTGCTGATGCGGACGCTGCGCCGTGCCGGCTTCGGTGACAGCTACGTTCCGGGCAGCAACGTCGATCGGGCGAGGGCATCGGGCTTCCCCGGTAATCCGCTCACCTCCGATCCCGGGCGCTATGCGCGCAACGCCGCGATTCTCGAACAGGATTCAACGCTCGGAATTGGCTCACCTACGGTCGCCTGGCTCGACGCCGCATTTGACACGGTGATCGCATTTCGGGCCGCTGATTACGCGTCGCACATCGGGCAACCGGTTCTGATGGTGGCTGCGGGTGCCGATACCGTCGTATCGGCGACAACCATCAGGGACTTTGCCGCCCGGCTGCCGGCGGGATCTCATCTGGTGATCGAGGGCGCCCGGCATGAAATCCTGCAGGAGGCTGACCTCTATCGCGCGCAGTTCTGGGCGGCCTTCGATGCGTTCGTGCCGGGTGCGCCAGTGCGGACAGTCCCGGAGGCCTTTCCCGGAGCGTCAATTTAAGGGGTGTGCGGGCCCACAAAGCCTCTTGCGGCCAGGCGGCGCCTTCGATGGTATCCTTATCGGAGGGGCGCCCTGGCTGGCGGGGCGATCCATGGGAGGCGGCGAGACAGGGGGCGCTATGGGGTCGCAGATTGCCGTGCCGCTATGGGCCGTCATCATCGTCACCTTGCTGGCGGCGCTGGCGGTGATCGACCGCATCCTGATGCCGAGCGTGCGCTGGGCGCTGCGCCGGCGCGCCAATCGCGCCATCGACGAACTCAACACCCGCCTCAAGCTTCACATCCAGCCGTTCAAATTGACAAAACGCCAGGTGCTGATCGACCGCCTGGTGTTCGATCCGGAAGTGCTGCACGCGGCCGACGAATACGCCAGGGAAGCCGGCGTTCCGCGCGAGGTCGCGATGGAGAAGGTGAAGCGTTACGCCCAGGAAATCGTGCCCTCGTTCAGCGCCTATGCCTATTTTCGCGTGGGAACGCGGATCGCCCGCAGCATCTCCCAGATGCTCTATCGCGTCCGCATCGGTTACCGCAACGACGACGCGCTGGCCAGGGTCGATCCGGGATCGTCGGTCATCTTCGTCATCAACCATCGCTCCAACATGGATTACGTGCTGGTGACCTATGTCGCGGCGACCTCGTCGGCGCTGAGCTATGCCGTCGGTGAATGGGCGCAGGTCTGGGGGCTGCGCGGCCTGATCCGGTCGATGGGGGCCTATTTCATCAGCCGGGATTCCCGTGAGGGGCTCTATCGCAAGGTGCTGGCGCGCTATGTCCACATGGCGACGTCGGCTGGCGTCACGCAAGCGATTTTTCCGGAAGGCGGTCTCAGCCGCGACGGCCGGCTGCGCCCGCCGAAATTCGGGTTGTTGAGCTACATGGTCTCGGGCTTCGATCCGCTCGGCCCGCGCGACGTGGTGTTCGTCCCCGTGGCGGTCAATTACGACCGTGTGCTGGAGGATCGCATGCTAACCTCCGCCGCCAGTACCGAGCCGGGAAAAAAGCCGGTGTTCGGCTTCAACGCAAAAGTGTTCGCGAGCCACGTCATCCGCCACATCGGGATGGCGATACGTGGTGAGTGGCATCGCTTCGGCTATACCTGCGTCAGCTTCGGCGAGCCGGTGTCGCTGCGCCAGCATGTCGCCGAGGCCAACATCGATTTCCGCCTGCTGGCGCCCGAGCCGCGTCACGCCGAGACCGAAAAGCTTGGGCTCAAACTGATGCAAGCCGTCGGCCGGGTGGTCCCGGCGCTGCCGGTCTCGCTGGTCTCGACCGCGATGCTGGAGGCCGGCGACAAGCCGCTCTCGCTGCTCGACATCAAGCAGCGTGTGTCGGAGCTAATCGGCGGGCTGGAGGCCCAGGGTAGCTACGTCCACATCCCGCGCGCCGACCGCGACTACGCGATTGCAGTGGGCTTGCGCATGCTGACACTGCGTCATCTGGTGCTGGAGGAAGACGGCAGCTACCGCGCCAACCCGAGCGAGCTGCTGCTGCTGAAGTACTACGCTAACGCCATCGTTCATCTGTTCGAGAGCGCAGCAAAGCCGGCGCCGTGAACCCAGCCGTCATTGCGAGCGAAGCGAAGCAATCCATCTTTCTTTGCGCTGTGACATGGATTGCTTCGTCGCAAGGGCTCCTCGCAATGACGGCAGCGCGAATGCCAGCTACTCGATCACCGCATGTTCCGGCGCCACCGACTGCTTGCGCAGCGTGGCCTTGCTCGATCCTATCATGATGGTCAGCGGGATCGCACACAGCGTGAAGATCATCACCATCTGGTAATCGTGCGAGAAGGCGATGACCTGCGCCTGCAGCTTGACGATGGCGTCCATCATGGCGCGGCCCTTGTCGGTGCCGAGGTCGATCATGGCCCGCACCTGCGGCATCTGCATCGCATGGTTGAACGGATTGACGTGCTGCGACAGCACCGCGTAGCTCCACCGCGAACCCTCGGTGAGCTGCGAGATGACGAGCGAAATGCCGACCGAGCTGCCGACGTTGCGCAACAGCGTCAGCATCGAGGTGCCGTCGGTGCGCAGGTGATTGGGCAGCGTCAGGAAGGCGACAGTGCTCAGCGGCACGAAGACCAGGCCAAAGCCAAAACCCTGGAAGATGCTGATCGTCAGGATCTCGTTGACGCCGGTCTGGTCGGTCCATGCCGTCATCCAGAACAGCGACACGCAGGTCGTGCCGAGGCCGGTGACGATCAGCGTACGCGCCTCGATATAGCGCATCAGCCGCCCGACCATCATCATGGCGACGAAGGTGCCGAAGCCGCGGCTCGCCAGCAGCAGGCCGGCGGTGATAATGGGATAGCCGAGCACGTTCTGCAGGAATGGCGATGCCAGCGCCATGGTCGAGAACAGCACCACGCCCATGACAGACATGAACACGCAGCCGCCGACGAAATTCTTGTCCTTGAACAGCGCGAACTGGATGAACGGCTTTTCCGTCGTCAGCGAATGCGCCAGGAAATAATAGAAGCCGACGGCCGAGACGATGAACTCGGCGATGATCTCGCTGGAATTCAGCCAGCCGAGCTGCTCGCCGCGGTCGAGCGCGACCTGCAGGCTGCCGATCCCGATCGCCAGCGCGGTGAAGCCGAACCAGTCGAAGCGCAGCTCGCCGGCCTTTTTGGTCTCGTCCATGAACACCATCAGGCCGAGCACGGTGAAGATGCCGAACGGCAAATTGACCAGGAACACCCAGTGCCAGGAATAGGTTTCGGTCAGCCAGGCGCCCAGCGACGGCCCCATGATCGGGCCCATCATCACGCCCATGCCCCAGATCGCCATCGCCTTGGCGCGCTCATGCAGCGCGTAGGAGTCGAGCATGACCGCCTGCGACAGCGGCACCAGGGCCGCGCCGAACACGCCCTGCAGCAGGCGGAACAGCACCATCTGGTAGATGTCCTGGGCGGCGCCGCACAGCACCGACGCGATCGTGAAGCCGGCGGAGCAGATGATGAAAATCCGCTTGCGGCCGAAGCGGTTGGCGATCCAGCCCACCGGCGCGGTCATGATCGCCGCCGCCACGATGTAGGAGGTCAGCACCCAGTTGATCTGGTCCTGCGAGGTCGACAGGGTGCCCTGCATGTAAGGCAGCGCGACGTTGGCGATGGTGGTGTCCAGCGCCTGCATGATGGTCGCCGTCATGGCGCAGATCGTCACCATGGTCCGGCGCAGGCCGGGAACGGCAATGGGGGCTGCGGCCGAATTCGGCATGGCCGCTCAGTCCTCCTTCGCCGCCACCGCCGGCGAGCCGAACAGCGAGCCGAGCGAGCGGCGGTGTTTGGTGTCGATGGTGGCGTAGACGCTCATGCCGGCCTTCAGCTTGCGGACGAAGGCGTCATTGTTGTTGAAATAGATCCGCACCGGCACGCGCTGCACCACCTTGACGAAGTTGCCGGTGGCGTTCTGTGGCGGCAGGATGGCGAATTGCGCGCCGGTGCCGGGCGAGAGCGAGCCGACTGTGCCCTTGAAGACATGGTTGGGGAAGGCATCGACGTCGAGGGTGACGGACTGGCCGACCGCGACATAGGTGAAATCCGATTCCTT
>CALROE020000344.1:0-4931 GCA_943369715.1 Bradyrhizobium ivorense | reverse complement strand
AGGGACCTATAATCCCGGTCGCCTGTTATCGGTCGAGGCGCTGCAACAGGCCGCTATCACCTTGCAAAATTGCTGGCGGCACGGCGTATGGGTCCCTGCGTTCGCAGGGACGACAGCGAGAGGATGCGACTACGCCGCGATCAGCTCGTGCTGCAGCGGCGCGATCGCCTCTTCGGCGACCAGCTCGTCGCAGAACATGCGGGCTTCTTCCCGCGCCGACTCCGTCGCGAAGCGGCGCAGCAGGATCAACAGCGGCTCGGCGGCCTGCGGATCGGTTTCGCAATGCGTCAGCACGCGCTCCACCATGCGGCGTCGCAGCCTGGCCGCGCCGCCGATGCTGTCGACGAAACCGGTCTCCTGGCAGACTTCGAGCGCCATCTGGAAGGCCGCGAAGGTCGATGGCGGCAGCCCGGCGCGGCGCAACAGCGCCTGCAGGCTGGCGCCGCCGCGGTCGTGCAGCAGCGCGGAGACCCGCGCCAGCGGCAGTTCGGACAATTCCGCCAATGCTGCATCGAACAGTTCGAGATTGCCCGACAGCAGCGCGCGCAGGATCAGGCCTGCGGTCAACTGGCCGGTGGCGCGCAGATGCCGCACCAGGCCGCACATGTCGTCGCCGCGCGAACGCGCCGCGATATTGACGGTGGAACGATCGCGCGCCTCGCTCGCGATCCGCCCTGCCCGGTCGGCGCTCAGCCAGTTGCGGGCGACCACGAACTTCGCCAGCGTGTCCGACAGTTTGGCGACCAGGGCGACCCGCGTCGCGGCCGGCAGATCGTCCAGCACCAGCATCGATTCCCGGATCGCGGCGAGATGGCCGTGGCGTTCGACGATGCGGTCCCATGAGAACGGCGCCAGCTCGGCATAGGCGTTCTCGATCAGCTCGAGCGCCGCTGCGGCAGAGCCGACTTCGGCGATCGCGGCGCAGACCGAGGGCGGCAGATTGATGCGGCGGGCGATGGCGCATTGCATCTGGCAATTGCCGGTGGCGACAATGTCGACGAGATCGGCGTCGATCAGAAGCGGGGAATGTTCCAGCACCGGAAGTGCAACCGATGGCTGGTCGAGCGACAGCGCCTGCACGATGCCGGCCGGAGCCTCAGAGCTGCGGGAAAACACTTCGGCCATGGCCTGGCGCACCAGCGGCGAGGTATCGTCGAGCAGCATCAGCAGCGCGCCTTCGGCGGCGGCGCGATCGTCCTCGGACAAATCCGAAATCAGCCAGGCCCGCGCCAACGACCGCGTCGCCTCTGCCCGCTCGCCTGCCGGAGCGGTACGTATCCAACTGATGAACTGCCGAACAATCATGACCCTGGAGGCCTACGCAACCTGACGACACCGTGACGCGATGCCACTGCAAGAGAAAATAAACCACGCCGCTTAACAAAGGGTTCACCATAAACGGCTGGTTTTATTGACGTTTTGTTAAGGGAACGAGGCTCGACGGGCATCGTCGGCCACAACGAGAGAACGAGCCGCGATTGTGATAGGCCGCAACTTGATAATTTCATCGGTGTCTGCAAGTGCAGGATAGGGACTCGAATCCGACATCGCGCATGTCCCCCTTGATGGCAACAAGCGACACGCAGACGTCCGCCATTCCATCATCTCAAACGGCTGCGCTTTTGCTGCCGCAGAACAGGCTTGCTCCGACTCCGCCTGATGCGGCGAATCGAGAGAATTGCCGGGTAGGCTCCGTCGGGGATCTTCGTCGAAGATTATGTTCTTGCGCGCGCCGGGGCGTACCCCAAAAAGCACACCAGATTAATAACTGGTGGGAAGTATCTAAATACCCGCCAAGTCATTGTCGACGAAAGGATGGAGGGAGTACAACCTCACCATCACCATCACCATCGATCTCGCTTGCGAGGGCATCAACATGAAATGGCTTCTTCTATCGGGTATTGCTGCCGTCGCTTTTGGTGCCGCGCCTGCTTTCGCCGCCGACCTGCCGACGAAAGCCCCGGTTTTCAAGGCGGAGACATCGTCTAATTGGAGCGGCTGGTATTGGGGCCTCAATGCTGGCGGGAATTGGGGAAGTTCAGGCAACGCGACGACGTTTGAACAGAGCGCAGTAGCGCCGACCTACGCTGTTCCCGCGATCCCTGCCCTCAATGCCCTTGGCGCTCCCGCAAGTTTTGGCACGAATGGGTTCACCGGCGGCGTACATGGTGGTTACAATTGGCAATCGGGCAACTTTCTCGCGGGCTTCGAAGTAGATCTCGAGTACTTCCGCAGTTCCGGCTCGCGAACCGCAACTGGAGCGTTCGTTCCTCCCCTTGTCCCCGCTCCTATTGCCATCACGTCTTCAATCAGCACCGATTGGCTGTTCACCGCGCGGCCCCGCCTTGGCATCGTGTTCAACAACTGGTTGCTTTACGGCACCGGCGGCTTGGCGGTGACCCAGGTGAAGGCCTCGTGGAACTACGTTGGCGGTGTGGGTCCGGAAACCGAGAACGCCTCGGCTTCAGCCACTAAAGCCGGGTGGGTCGTCGGCGGCGGGATCGAGACTGTATTATCGAGAAATTGGCTGGTGGGAGCCGAGTATCTCCGCGCCGATTTTGGTAACGTTTCTTCGAACGGGACAATTATTACTGCCGGCGGGCTGCGCCTCACCAATCCCGTCAGCCACAGCGCCGACCTGGTGTCCAATATTGTCCGCATGCGTGTTAGCCAAAAATTCTGATCCGCCGAGTGACGTCAGACCAGGACCAAAAGCCCCGGCATCGTCCGGGGCTTTTTGCGTCTGCAATCGCGCTGGCGCAGCCTCTTGGTCAGAGACGGCGCAACGGCGCCTCCTCACCATGAAGGTTTAGCTGCTGAACGTGCCGGCGCGGTCGCTGAAGAGATCGAGCGGCCGCGGCGCGCGGACCTCGGGCTTTTGCGCCAACGAGGCACTTGCAACCGACGTCAGCGACGAGGAGTTGCCCCACAATTCCTGAACCGCCGGCGAGACCGGTTGCGCGCGATCGCCGGCCTGGAACAGGGAACGAAAGATCGGATCGGTCGGCTGCGGCGGTGTCTGCGCCGATGCGAACGACGTCGCGACCGGCGTCACGGCGCGGGAATCCGGAAAGCTCGAGAGGTAGGCGGCGTTGTCCACCGGCGCCGTGGCCGGGGTGGCGCTGGCCAGCGTCACGCGCCGGGGCGCGTCGCCGCCGGCCGACGCCATCGCGGTGCGGGTGGCCTGCGAATTGGCGGCGCTGGCATAGCGCGCGTTCAGCACCGAATAGACTTCGGAGACGCTGCGTGCGCGACCTGTCTTGTCATAGAAGATCGGGCGGTTGGCGGCGGCAGCATTGGGAAACAATGCCGCGCCCGAGGCGTTCGGATTGTTTTCGGCGTTCGAGATCAGCTTGCCGGCGCCGTTGGCGCCCATGAAATGCGCCATATAGAGTTCGCCGTCGGTCGGGCGGCGTCCGATCTTGCCGGTGAGCTTGAAGCTGTTGGACTGGGCAAACACCGCCGCCATCGACGAGGCCGCCGCGGGATCGTCACGCAGCTTCATGATGGCGGTGCGGGCGGCGGGATCGCTGACGGAATAGCCGCCGGAGGGATTGCGGGTGATGGCGTCGGCATATTTGCCGTAGCCGAGCTGGCTGCCTGCTTCCTTCACGGTGCCGAGCCAGGTCTGGTCGATGAACTGGTAAAGCCCGCGCGCCGACGAGGTGGTGGCGGCGGCCTTCGGATTGAAATTGGATTCCATCTTGGCGGTGGCCAGCATGTATTCGAAGCTGGTGCCGGTGGTGTCGGCGGCCTGCTTGATGGCGCCGGCAATCCGGGCGCGCGAGGGATCGACACCTGCCGTGGCCGTGGCGCTTAACGTGTCGACCGACATCTGTTGGTGCCCCGCTCCTCGCGAAACGACCGCCCGGCCCTATCGGCACGACAAGCGGCGCTCAGGCCAGTCATAGCCTGCGGCGGTTATGGTTAATGCCGGGTTAAGCTGGGCAAGCTCGATCTACCTAGCGATAGACCTTGGCGGGATCGAACAGCCTGTCCGCATCCACGAACGACAATCGCGCTCCGCCATCGCCTGGTGTCACGGCGCGGTAGAAGCACGAGCGGCGGCCGGTATGGCAGGCGGCGCCTGTCTGCTCGACCCGGATCCAGATCGCGTCCTGATCGCAATCCAGGCGGATCTCGACCACGCGCTGGGTGTGACCGGAGCTCTCGCCCTTGCGCCACAGCGATTGGCGGGAGCGGCTGAAGTACCAGGCTTCGCCGCTGGCGATGGTCTTGCGCAGGGCTTCGTCGTTCATGTGCGCGACCATCAGCACCTCGCCGCTGCCGGCGTCGGTGGCGACGCAGGTGACGAGGCCTGACGCGTCGAATTTGGGCTGAAACTTCAGCCCTTCCTCGATGTCGTTGCTGTCTGCGGATGTGGACACGGGCCGTCCTCGCGATGACTGAGCGAGGTCAGCGCTGCGACCCTCGCACCATGGACAGGAAACGCGCCTGCTCCGCCGGATTGTCGCGGAACATGCCGGTAAAGCGGCTGGTGAACGTCATCGCGCCATGCTTGGCGACGCCGCGCACCGACATGCAGGTATGCTCCGCTTCGATCACCACGGCAACGCCGCGGGGTTTCAGGACTTCGTCGATCGCAGCCGCGATCTGGGCGGTCATATGCTCCTGCGTCTGCAGCCGGCGCGCGAAGATATCGGTCAGGCGCGCCAGCTTCGACAGCCCCACCACCCGCTCGACCGGCGTATAGGCGATATGCGCCCTGCCGTAGAACGGCATCATGTGATGCTCGCATTGCGAGGTGAATTCGATGTCGCGGATCAGCACGAAGTCGTCATAGCCCGCGGTTTCGCCGAAGGTGCGGTCGAGCACCTCCGCCGGACACTGGTGATAGCCCTGATAGAGCTCGTCATAGGCCTCGACCACCCGGCGCGGGGTATCGATCAGGCCTTCGCGGCCGGTGTTTT
>CALROE020000343.1:0-4935 GCA_943369715.1 Bradyrhizobium ivorense | reverse complement strand
AATCCGGGCCCGGGCGGCTGGGGCGCGATCCTGAAATTCGGCGAGATCGAGAAGGAACTGAAGGGCGGCGAGGCGCACACCACCAACAACCGCATGGAGCTGATGGCGGCGATCTCGGCGCTGGAAACCCTGAAAAAGCCCTGCACCGTCGATCTCTACACCGACAGCCAGTATGTCCGTCAGGGCATCACCGGCTGGATCCATGGCTGGAAGAGGAACGGCTGGCGCACCTCGGACAAGAAGCCGGTCAAGAATGTCGACCTCTGGCAGCGGCTCGACGCCTCGCTGCACCAGCACCAGGTGCGCTGGCACTGGGTCAAGGGCCACGCCGGCCACGACGCCAACGAGCGCGCCGATCAACTCGCCCGCGAGGGCGTGGCGATGGCGCGGCTGAAGACGAGGCTGGAGGGGTAGGGCGATCCGCTCTTCCCTCCACAACTGTCATCGCCCGCGAAAGCGGGCGATCCAGTATTCCAGAGGCACTTAAGGCAAACCGAGAGGCCGCGGCGTACCTGATCGCCCGGTCATGGCCGGGCGACGACGGTCGTGTTGGTGGCGGCCGCTCGCCCTCGATGCGATGTTACAGCTGTCCGAGCAGCGTATCGCCGCCGGAAACCTCGACCTTGCCGGGGGCCGGCTCGAGGTTGATCTTCTTGACCACGCCGTCGTCCACCAGCATCGAATAGCGCTTGGAGCGGATGCCGAGGCCGTTGCCGGAAGCGTCGAGTTCCATGCCGATCGCCTTGGTGAAGTCGGCATTGCCGTCGGCGAGGAACACGGCCTCGTCGCGCTGGTCGGTGTCGCGCTTCCAGGCGCCCATGACGAAGGCGTCGTTGACCGAGACGATCGCGATGGTGTTCACGCCCTTGTCCTTGATGGCGTAGGCGTTGAGGAAGATGCTGGGCAGGTGCATCTTGTGGCAGGTGCCGGTATAGGCGCCGGGCACCGCGAACAGCGCGACCTTCTTGCCCTTGAAGATGTCATCGGTGGTCTTGACCTGCGGCCCTTCCGCCGTCATCACGCGAAACTTGGCTTCCGGCAGCTTGTCGCCAACATTGATGGTCATCGTCAGTTCTCCTTGAATGTGCGGATGTTTCTTAGAGCATTTCCCGGGGAGATGGGAAGCAGGCGGCATCGGTTCGGACCACGCGGGGCGCGCACGAAATCGTCATCCTGAGGTGGGAACCTCGGCGAGCCTCGAAGGATGACAGATCGTGCACGCGGCCCATCCTTCGAGGTGCCGCGCAAGCGCGCGGCACCTCGGGATGACGGGGGCGCTCAGGCCGCTGCCTTCTTCTCGTCGCGTAGTTCGCGGCGCAGGATTTTCCCGACATTGGTCTTGGGCAGGTCGGCCCGGAATTCGACCTGCTTGGGAATCTTGTAGTTGGTCAGTTGCTCATGACAGAACTTGATAAGATCCTCGGCGGTGAGGTTCGGATCCTTCTTGACCACGAAGGCCTTGACCGCTTCGCCCGACTTGGCGTCCTGCACGCCGATCACGGCGCATTCCAGCACCCCGGGATGCATCGCGATCACCTCCTCGACTTCGTTGGGATAGACGTTGAAGCCGGAGACCAGGATCATGTCCTTCTTGCGGTCGACGATCTTGGTGTAGCCGCGCTCGTCCATCACGCCGATGTCGCCGGTGCGGAAGAAGCCGTCCGCGGTCATTACATTCGCGGTTTCTTCCGGCCGGTTCCAGTAGCCGGCCATCACCTGCGGACCCTTGGCGCAGATTTCACCGGCGGTGCCGAGCGGCACTTCGTTGCCGTCGTCGTCGCGGATCGAGAGATAGGTCGACGGCACGGGAATGCCGATCGAGCCCGAGAACTTGTCGGTGTCGGCGGGGTTGCAGGTCAGCGTCGGCGAGGTTTCCGACAGGCCGTAGCCTTCCGACAGCGCACAGCCGGTGACCTTCAGCCATTTCTCGGCCACCGCCTTCTGCGTCGCCATGCCGCCGCCGAACGAGGTCTTCAGCTTGGAGAAGTCGACCTTTTCAAAACCGGGCGAGTTCAGCAGGCCGTTGTAGAGGGTGTTGACCGCCGGGAAGCTGTTGACCTGGTATTTCATCAGTTCCTTGATGAAGCCGGGCATGTCGCGCGGGTTGGGGATCAAGAGGTTGACGCCGCCGGCGCGCACCCCGAGCAGGAAGCAGGCGGTCAGCGCGAAGATATGGTAGAGCGGCAGCGCACAGACGATGAACAGTTCGTCGACATGCGGCGGTTTTTTCAAAGCTGGCTGCAGCCAGGCGTCGTTCTGCAGCACGTTGGCCAGGATGTTGCGATGAAGCAGCGTCGCGCCCTTGGAAACGCCTGTGGTGCCGCCGGTATATTGCAGGAAGGCGACGTCATCCAGCGTCAGCTTCGGCTTGTTCAGCTTTACGCCGCGGCCGGCCGCGACCGCGTCGTTGAAGGCGACCGCGCCCGGGATCGACCAGGCCGGCACCATCTTCTTCACCCGCCGCACCACCAGGTTGACGATCACGCCCTTGAAGCCGAGCAGGTCGCCCATGCTGCCGACGATGACGTGCTTGACCGCGGTCTTCGCGATCACCTGCTGCACCGTATGCGCGAAGTTTTCGAGCACGATGATCGCCTCGGCGCCGGAATCCTTGAGCTGGTGTTCGAGCTCGCGCGGGGTATAGAGCGGATTGACGTTCACCACCGCGTAGCCGGCGCGCAGCACGGCGGCGGTCGCAACCGGATATTGCAGCACGTTCGGCATCATCAGCGCGACGCGGGCGCCCTTCGCCAGGCCCTTGCTCTGCAAATAGGCGCCGAGCGCCTGCGACATCTCGTCGAGCTCGCGATAGCTGATCGACTTGTCCATGCAGATGAAGGCTTTGCGGTCCGCGAACTTCTTGAAGCTCTCCTCCAGCAACTCGACCAGCGAGGTGTACTGGGTGACGTCGATATCGGCGGGCACGCCAGCCGGATATTGCTTGAGCCAGATCCGCTCCATGGTACTTCCCCTCTGATTGTTACCCGTTTTCCGGCCGGGACGCCTTGTTTGGGGCAGTATTGAGCAATGCGGCCGCCAATGGCAAGCGGCTGCGCGCTATCGACGCATTGTCGGTCAGGAATGGCCGGTCCGACGGGCCGAGGGCGACCCTAACCGCGCGGCGCGGCCGTGGTCTTGGGGTCCGCGGGCTTGGCGGCAGAAGGCTTGGCTTCGCTATTCTTGGGCTTCGCGGCAGGCTTTGCAGCAGGCTTCTCCGCGGGCTTCTCGGAGGTCCTCTCGGCGGTCTTGGGCTTGGCCGTCCTGGCGGCTGCGGCCACGGGTTTTTCCGCAGTCTTGTTTTCCGCAGCCTTGGGGGCGGCTTCCGGCTTGGCGTGGGCCTGCCTGACGGCGGCCGGTTTGGCGGCCGGTTTCGCTTCGGTGCCCGCCCGTTTGGCCTCGGCCTTCGGCTCCGCCGCGGCGTCCGGCTTCCTGGCCGCGACCCGCGACTTCTTTCCGCGCTGCTTCGTCGTCTGCTTTTGCTCGTCCACGGCCACCGCGGCAATCAGGGCGGCGCCGGTCTTCTTGGGACCGGTGTAGACGACCACCGGTTCCGATGGCGCAGGCGCCGCCGCCATCAGTTCAGACGGCTTCGCCATCGGCGCCTGCAGCCCGGCGGTGAAGAAGGCGATCGGGGATTCGCCGCTGCTCGCACTGCCGTTGCTGGCGACGGTGTCGGCGTCCTCGTCAGTGGCCGGACGCTTGCGCTTGCCGTTGCAGATTTCGTCGCGCAGGTTCGGCGGCGAGGCGTCGATGGGCGCCAGATTGTCGACGGTGCCGAGTGAGGGCCGCAGCCAGGTCAACGTATTGTCGGCAAAGCCGCGGTCGAGCAGTTGCGCGGCCTTTACCGCGCGCGCCTGGCCCGACGGTGAGCCGAGCACCACGGCGATCAGACGCCTGCCGTTGCGCGTCGCCGAGGCCACCAGATTGTAACCGGAAGCGCAGATGAAGCCGGTCTTGAAGCCGTCGGCGCCGGGGTAGCGCCCGATCAGCTTGTTGAAATTCTGCGTGACCCGTCGGCCGTACCGGATCGAGGGGGTATGCATGAAATATTCGTATTCCGGCAGATCGCGAATGATCGCGCGCGCCAGCATGGCGAGGTCGCGCGCCGAGGTGATCTGGCCGTCGGCGGGCAGCCCGTTCGGATTGACGTAGCTCGTCTGCGTCATGCCGAGCCGGAGCGCGGTCTGGTTCATCTGGGCCGAGAAACCATCGACCGAACCGGCGACGCCCTCGGCGAGCACCACGGCCATGTCGTTGGCCGATTTCACCATCATCATGTGCAGGGCGTTTTCGACGGTGACCTGGGTGCCCGGCTTGAAGCCCATCTTGGACGGCGACTGCGAGGCGGCGACCGGCGACACCGTCAGTGTGCCGTCGAGCGCCAGCCGGCCTTCCTTGACCGCCTTCAGCGTGACATAGGCCGTCATCATCTTGGTGACGGATGCCGGGTACCAGGGATAGGTGGCGTTCTCCGCCTGCAGCACCTTGCCGGTATCGGCTTCGACCACCAGCAGCGCTTCCGCATGCACGGCGCGCGGCGCTGCGACGGCGAGCGCCGCGCCGACGGCGATCAAGCTCAACGATATCTTGCGAAGCGAAGGCAAGGGAAAATGCACTATCCGATTCCGGTCCTTTGAGATCCGCCTGCGAACAGGAGGTCCTGGGGTGTGACGTGCGGGTTTCAAGCGTGTCCGGCGGGTGCAAATCTATACCGGTCCGCCGGTCCGGAACAGAGCTTGTGGAATTAAATCGTGGACGAAATAGGTCAAATACTGGCGATACTTAAATCTTGACAGCCGTGTTGTCGGGCTCTGGCGTCTGGATGCTGGCCCGGGCATTTTCCTGGACCATGAACTGGGCCCTTGCGAGTTCCGCAAAGCGGCCGCCCTGGGCCACCAGTTCGTCGAACGTTCCGCTTTCGATCACGCGGCCATT
>CALROE020000342.1:0-4937 GCA_943369715.1 Bradyrhizobium ivorense | reverse complement strand
TGCGCAAGCCTATCTTCCACCTCGCTTGATCGGAAAATCATACGCCTGCCCGCCCGCGCCCGGCATCGAAAAATGCCACCACTCCTTCGAATAATTGACAAAACCCTGCTTCGCCATCGCGGCCACCAGCATGTTGCGCCAGCGCCGTTGCGCCGGCGTAATGCTCCGCGTCCCGGTATGCGATTTCACATCGGAACAGTCATAGCCGGTGCCCATGTCAACGCTGGCTTCCGGCGCGCGGGCGGCTTCGGGCGCGGTACAGTCGGCATAGGCTTTGGCGGGATCGAACGTGGCGAAATTGTCGGCGGCAAGGTCAACCAAAGTGAGATCGAGTGCTGCCCCGGTGGAATGCTGCGAACGCTCGGCGATATAGCCCAGCCGGAACAGGTCCTTCTTGGGCAACGCGGGGTTATAGCGCCGCTCGGCCGCCGTCTCCCTGCCGTTCTGCGCCCACACCACCATGTCGTGCGACGCCCGCGCCGGCCGGTAGCAATCGAACATCTTGAGCGACAGTTTTTGCCTGGCCAGTTCCGCCTGGACGGCCTTCAGCGCCAGGCCGACGCGCCGCTTCACCACGCATTCGGCCGCGTCATAACCCGAAAGCCTGCGGCCGACGAAATTGTTCGCCCCGGCGTAGCGGATGTCCTGGAGGATGGTCGGATCGATGTCGCGCAGGAAGACAAAATCGCCGGGCATGCCCTGCGCGCCAGCCGGGATCGGGCCGGCCGCCAGGGCAAGGCCGGTTAACGCGACAGCTGCAATCTGCTTCAATTTCTGCATCGAACACCCTTCCCGCGCGCCGAAGGCGGCGACATTGCGGCAACCCTCTTTACCCTCCCTGCGGACAGACCGGGGGATAACTCGTATCGCCCCTATTCGCGCTTGCCCCGCCTCCCATCTCTGCCTATAGCTCTCGTTTTAATGACCCCTGTATCGAAATCGACCTTCGTCCTCGGTCACCGGCATCTGCTGGGAATCGAGGGCCTTTCCGTTGCCGACATCACCGGCCTGCTCGACCTCTCCGAGGAGTATGTCGAGCTCAACCGGCAGGTCGACAAGAAGCGCACCTCGTTGCGCGGCCGCACCCAGATCAACCTTTTCTTCGAGGCCTCGACCCGGACCCAGTCCTCGTTCGAACTGGCCGGTAAACGGCTCGGCGCCGACGTCATGAACATGTCGGTGTCATCCTCGTCGATCCGCAAGGGCGAAACCCTGGTTGATACCGCGGTGACGCTGAACGCCATGCACCCGGACATCCTGGTGGTGCGGCACCATGCTTCCGGCGCGGTGGAACTGCTGGCCCGCAAGGTCGACGGCTCCGTCATCAATGCCGGCGACGGCGCCCATGAACATCCCACGCAAGCGCTGCTCGATGCCCTGACCATTCGCCGCAACAAGGGCCGGCTCGAAGGGCTGGTGGTGGCGATCTGCGGCGACGTCATGCATTCGCGGGTGGCGCGCTCCAACATCCTGCTGCTCAACATCATGGGCGCCCGGGTGCGCGTCGTCGCGCCCTCGACGCTGCTGCCGCGCGGCATCGAGCGGATGGGCGTCGAGGTCGCCCGCGACATGCGCGAGGGGCTGAACGGCGCCGACATCGTCATGATGCTGCGGCTGCAGCGCGAGCGCATGAACGGCTCGTTCGTGCCGTCGTCCGGCGAATATTTCCATTATTTCGGGCTCGACCAGAAGAAGCTCGCCTACGCCAAGCCCGACGCGCTGGTGATGCATCCGGGGCCGATGAACCGCGGCGTCGAAATCGACTCGATCGTGGCGGACGGCGCGCAATCGCTGATCCGCGAGCAGGTGGAAATGGGAGTGGCGGTGCGGATGGCGGTGCTCGAAGCGCTCGCCCGCAACCTGCCGAACGCGTGACGCCATGCTGACCGACCGCCGCCCGATCCTGCTGGCCAATGCCCGCGTCGTCGATCCCTCCAGGGATTTCGACGGGCCCGGCGACGTCCTGATCGCCGATGGCTTCATCCGCGACTCAAGGCGCGGCATTGGCGCCGCCGGCGTGCCCGAGGGTACCGACATCATCAACTGCGCCGGCAAGGTCGTGGCCCCCGGGCTGATCGACATGCGCGCCTTTGTCGGCGAGCCCGGCGCCAGCCACCGCGAGACCTTTGCTTCCGCCAGCCAGGCCGCGGCCTCCGGCGGCATCACCACCATCATCTGCCAGCCGGATACTTCCCCCGTCATCGACAATTCGGCCACGGTCGATTTCGTGCTGCGCCGCGCCCGCGACACCGCGATCGTCAACATCCACCCGATGGCGGCTCTGACAAAAGGCATGCGCGGCGAGGAGATGACCGAGATCGGCCTGTTGAAGGCGGCCGGCGCCGTCGCCTTCACCGACGGCGACCGCAGCGTCACCAATGCGCAGGTGATGCGGCGCACCCTCACCTACGCCCGCGACTTCGACGCGCTGATCGTGCACCACACCGAGGATCCCAATCTGGTCGGCGAAGGCGTCATGAACGAGGGCGAGTTCGCGGCGCGGCTGGGACTGGTCGGCATCCCCAATGCCGCCGAGGCCGTGATGCTGGAGCGGGACATGCGCCTGGTCGCGCTGACCGGCGGACGCTATCACGCGGCCTCGCTGAGCTGCATCGAGTCGCTGGAAATCCTGCAGCGCGCCCGCGACGCGGGTCTTGCGGTCTCCGCCTCGGTCTCGATCAATCATCTGACCCTGAATGAAAACGACATCGGCCCTTACAGAAGTTTTCTGAAACTGTCGCCGCCGCTGCGCACCGAGGACGACCGCCTGGCGCTGGTCGCCGCCGTCGCCTCCGGGCTGATCGACGTCGTGATGTCCGACCACAACCCGCAGGACGTCGAGGTCAAGCGGCTGCCGTTCGCGGAAGCCGCCTATGGCGCGATCGGCCTGCAGACCATCCTGCCGGCCGCCCTGCGGCTGATCCACAATGGCGAGACCGATTTCAAGACCCTGATCCGCGCGATGTCGACGCGCCCTGCTGAACTGCTCGGCCTGCCCGGCGGCTCGCTGCGCGCGGGCTCGCCCGCCGATGTCATCGTGATCGATCCCGATACGCCCTGGGTGCTCGATCCCGCCGATCTCAAATCGCAATGCAAGAACACGCCGTTCGACGCCGCGCGATTCTCCGGCCGCGTGGTGCGCACCATCGTCGGCGGCCGCACGGTGTATGAGCATGTCTAAAGGGAGGCCGAGCAATGTCGCCTGAAGCATGGCTGCCGGTGGGGCTCATCATCGGTTATTTCCTGGGCTCGATTCCGTTCGGGCTGATCCTGACAAGACTCGCCGGCACCCAGGATCTGCGCTCGATCGGCTCCGGCAGTATCGGCGCAACCAATGTGCTGCGCACGGGAAACAAGGGGCTTGCAGCCGCGACGCTGCTCGGCGATGCGCTGAAGGGCACGGTCGCGGTGGTGATCGCGGGTTATTTCGGCGGCCCCAACGCGGCGATGCTGGCGGCGCTCGGCGCCTTCCTCGGCCATCTCTTCCCGGTCTGGCTCAAATTCAAAGGCGGCAAAGGCGTCGCCGTCTATATCGGCGTGCTGATCGGATTGTTCTGGCCCGCCGTCGTGGTGTTTGGCCTGCTATGGCTCGCCACCGCCGCGACCACGCGCTACTCGTCGCTGTCGGCGCTGGTGGCCAGTTTCGTCACGCCGATTTTTTTCTGGTGGTTCGGCCACCCCGCGCTGGCGTCCCTGTTCGCCGTCATGACCATGCTCTTGTTCTGGGCACACCGCGAAAATATCAAGCGGTTGCAAGCCGGGACTGAAGGGCGGATCGGGGAGAAGTGACGACGTAGTCGTCATTCCGGGGCGCGCGTTAGCGCGAACCCGGAATGACGGCACCCTCTATCTCCGCAGCGCCTGTTCCACAAACCGCGCCGCTTTCAGCGCGCCCGCATCGTCACCAAACCGCGCGATCACCTGCACGCCAACCGGCAATCCACCCTCGGCCACATAGCCCGGCACGTTGACGCAGGGCACGCCCATCAGGGTCCAGAGCCGGTTGAAGCGGGGCTCGCCGGTCGAGGCCAGACCCTTCGGCGCCGCGCCCGGCGCGGAAAACGTCAGCAACACGTCGACCTCATCGAAGATCTTCGCCAGCGCCTTGCGGGCCCGGTTGGCGACGCTGCGCGCCGCGTCGTAGTCGGCGGGCAGGATTCCCACGCTTTCATCGAGCCGTCCGCGCAGCAGCGGCGGCATGTCGGCGTGACGCATGCGGTATTCCCAGGCCAGTGCCCGATGCGCCTCGAAATCCTGCAGGGTGG
The DNA here is from genome assembly GCA_943369715.1 of Bradyrhizobium ivorense. Taxonomy (GTDB): domain Bacteria; phylum Pseudomonadota; class Alphaproteobacteria; order Rhizobiales; family Xanthobacteraceae; genus Bradyrhizobium; species Bradyrhizobium ivorense_A. The sequence goes on along the minus strand of CALROE020000342.1, from coordinate 672 downwards.
GATGAATCCGCCACGCCTCGCCGACAATGTCGGGCAAGGCCAGTTCGCGAACGGTCGCGCCTGCCCGCTCCGCCGCTTTCGCTGCGATCCGCAGCGCCTCGGCGCCCGCCGCTTCCGGCGCGCCGGCAAAGTCCTGCGTCACGATGCCGATGCGCGGCGCTTCGATCGCGCTGCCGAGTTTTAGCTCCGCCCTGCCGGTCATCGCCGACAGCCCCTGCGCGAGGTCTTCGACCCCGGCCGCGAACAGCCCCACCGTATCCAGCGTCCAGGAAAAACATTTGACGCCGACCGTCGGCAGCATCCGGAACGACGGTTTGATCGCGGCCACGCCGCAGAACGAGGCCGGCCGGATCACCGAGCCGCCGGTCTGGGTGCCCAGCGCCAGCGGAATCATGCCGGCCGCGACCGCCGCCGCCGAGCCCGAGGACGATCCGCCCGGCGTATGCGCCGTGTTGCGCGGGTTGAGCGTGGCGGTCGGATCGTTGGCCGCGAAGGCCGTGGTCGTGGTCTTGCCCAGGACGCTCGCGCCCGCCTGCTTCAGCATCATCACGACCGGCGCATCCGCGCGCGGCCGAAAGCCCCGGTAGATCGGCGAGCCCATCTCGGTCGGCAGATCCGCGGTCTCGATGATGTCCTTGATTCCGACCGCGATGCCGCGCAGCGGTCCGGCGC
>CALROE020000341.1:0-4938 GCA_943369715.1 Bradyrhizobium ivorense | reverse complement strand
CGCGCCGCCCGATGACAGGCTCCAGCGGGTGACCCGGTATTCCAGAGACGCCAGCGATAAGCCGATAAGCCGCGGCGTACTGGGGCGCCCGGTCAAAGCCGGGCGATGACAGCGGAGTTCAATCTCTTCCTCCGCGCGGAGTGACGGATGCGTTGCTCAGCCGCCGCGCGATTCCACCACCTTGCGGCAGGACTCCGAAAGCCTGGTCTTGTTCTCCTTCAGGCAGGCGTTCATCTGCGGCGGCTTGCCGATATGGTCGGCGCAGAATTTTCCCGCATCGGAACGGCAGGCCATCTGCTCCTGCGCGCTCGGTCCGGATTGCGCGCCCGCCGATGCGCCGCCGGCCATCAGCAGGACGAGCGCGACAAAGACTGACTTGTTCATGGATCACCTCTGGACAATTTGATGGGATGGATTTGCAAGTGGCCGGAACATCCCCGCCGCGTCGACCGCGGTCCATGCCATGTTCATGGCGTCCGGCGATCCGACCGATGTCGTCTTTGGCGAAGGGGCTGGGGCGATGAATGAGGACTGAATGGCGGCGCCCGACGTCACCCCATCTTCATGGGATGTTTTCGCGCGCGGCGATGGTTCACCAACATCCCGCGTCAGCGGCGATGACCGTCCGGTCGTTCGCCTGGGCTGCACGATCAATCGGGAGAGATGAGATGTTGAAGAAGGCAGGATGGCTGGGCGCCGGTTTGACCTTGACGGCGCTTGCGACACTGGCGTCGGTTTCACTGGGTGCCGCCACCGCTGAAGCCGCGGTGGTCTATTGCAAGACCGTCGGCGTGCCGAAGGGCTGCGTGGTTCGGCCGACCGCCGCGGTGGTCGCGGCGCCAGTGGCTGCCGCCGCGGTGGCGACGCCGGGCGTTGGCGCGCCGGGTGTCGGCGTCCGCGCCGGCACGCCGATGAATCGCGGCGGCCCGGTCAACCGCGTCGGTCGTCGCTGAACAACCAACGCTCAACCGGCAGCGACATCGCTGTCGGGAAAGCGGCGGGGCAATGTCAGCCTGACGCGGGTGCCGCCGGCGTCCGAGGTCAGCTCCAGCTCCGCGCCGCAGCGTGCGGCGCGGCTTCGCATGTTGCGCAAGCCGCGCGATGCATGTTGCCCGGCCGCGGCTTCGCCATTTGGACCAGGTTCAAAACCCTTGCCGTCGTCCTCGATGGTGATGCGGCCACGCGCGATGCCTCGAGCATCAATTTGGACATCAACCTGGGCATCAACTGATGTCTCGATGCTCACGGTGATGCGCCGCGCCCCGGCGTGCTTGACGGCGTTGGTCACGGCCTCGTCGAGCAGCCGCACGATCTGGATGACGTGCCAGGGCCTGAGTTCGGGATGGACCGGCAGGCCCTGCGGGCCGACCGCCCGCCACACCAGCGCAATGTCATGCGGCCGCAGCTGCGCGGTGACCCGCTCGCGCCACGAGCCCAGCGCCAGCATCAGGTCGCCGCCGATATCGTCCATGGAATCGATGACGAGACGAAGATCCTTCAGCGCCGCCCGGGCGGCGTCGCCGATTCCGGCGCCGGCATTGCCGCGCTCGCTGAGCGCGACGATGCTGACGAGCTGACCGCCGAGGCCGTCATGCAGGTCGCGCATCAGCCGGGTTCGCTCGCGCGCCAGCGCCGCCGCGCGGGCGCGTTCTTCCTCTCTGACGAAACTGGCCTTCAGCTTGTCCTCGGCCTCGCGCACCAGGGTGACCATGCTGGCGGCAAAACCGTCGACCTGGTTGAGCGCGCGGGCGAACCGCCAGGTCAGCGCGGCGCCGATCGCCACCAGCATGGCCGAATAGGACAGTCGCGACAGCAGGATGCGCCGGCTGGGTATCAGTTGCAGCACCGAGAGCAGGTCGAGCGCCCAGCAGGTCAGGACGATCGTCAGCGCGCAGCCGAGCATGACGCTGGCCGCATCCTGCCGCCGCCACACCGAGTGGCCGGCCAGCACCGCCAGCGCGATGAGACACAGGCCGACCGTCGGCACGCCGACCAGCAGATAGACATCGCGGCTCAGCGTCGCATCGCCGGCCATCCCGGCGGCCGCGACCACAAGGCCGGGCGCGAAGATCAGCCAGCCGTAGCGCGGCCATTTCCAGCCGAAGAACAGCAGCGCGAAGGTCAGCACGAACGCGCTTTCCAGCGGCGCCGCGGAGATCAGCATTGAATTCAGCCGGGAGTACGTCGAGTCCTGCAGCGGAGTCTGGAAAAACGCCTGGGCGACGCCGATCGCCATTGCCGCGGCCAGCACGCCATAGGCCGGCTCGTGCCGGCGCATTGCCCACATGATGCCGAGGATCACGGCGAGGATCGCCTGCCAGGCCGAAAACACCACCGGCAAGGTGACGAACAGCAGCGTCCGCATGTCGTAGCTCGGCCGCAGCTCGGCGTCCGGGCCGACATAGAGGCGATCGAGAAATCCCCTGATCGGACCCCATACGAACAGGCGGATGGTGAGATCGTTGGCGCCCTCGCGCAGCAGCGACGCCGGGATCACAGCGATTTCAGGCGTATTGCGATCGGGCCGGTTGGCGGCGGGATTGCGCCGGCTGTCCAGGATCACGACGCCGTTGACGGCGACCTCGACGCCGTTGGTGAAGCGTGGCAGCAGCACTGACCATGCGTCTCGTGGCTCGCTGCCAGGCCAGCTGAACCGGCCGCTGTAGCGCGGCGGATCGTTCATCGTATAGCGCGAGGCGTTGAAGTGCGGCAGCGTCACCGATTGTTCGACGCCGTTCTCGCGCAGGCTGAAATCGGTGACGAGATAGCGGGGGGAGGGCTCCGGCGGCGGGATACGCAGCACCACCAGGCACAGCACGATGATGAGCGGCTGGAGCAGGAGATACTGCACCAGCAGCGTGGCCCGCTTCGGCCAGCGACGGCGGCCGGAATGGGCGGTCGTCGGCGCCGCGTCGCTCACAACCGGATCAGGCCTTGCTGCAGCGCCTCGAACACCGCCTCGCCGCGGGTATGAACTTCCAGCTTGCGGTAGATGTTCTTGATGTGGCCGGGAACGGTCTGGCGCGACAGCCCGAGATGGCCGGCGATCTCGGCGTAACTGAAGCCCTTGGCGATGCCCCAGAGGATGTCGATCTCGCGCGGCGTCAGCTTGGCCGTGTTGAGCGGCGGACCCGGCGGCGGTTCGGCGGTGCTCTGGGTCCGGCGCACGATGAAGCGGGCGATCGACGCCGAGATCGGTGAATGTCCGGCCACCAGTTCGCGCACGGTGGCGGCGATGTCGGTCGGAAACGCGTCCTTCAGGAGATAGCCGGTGGCGCCGACGGTGATGGCGGAGATCACGCTCTCCTCGTCGCCGAGAATCGAGATCACCATGATTTCGGTGTCGGGATAGCGCAGCCGGGTCTCGCGGATCAGCTCATTGCCGTGGCCGTCCGGCAGCTGCAGATCGGTCAGCAGCACCCGCGGGCCGCCGTCAGCAAGGCTCGCGCGCGCCTCGGCCAGGGTCGCCGCCGATGTGACCTGGAATCCCGCCTTGGCAAGCGCGTCCTGCAGCCGCCACAAGGTCGGCGCGTCGTCCTCGACCAGCAAGATCGAGATCGCCTGCGCAGGCCCCTCGTTGCTCAACAGACTCATCAAAGGTGTCCCGGCCGCCTTCCCGCGGCGCATGCAGTTTAACCGCGGCGGCGGATTTGGCGACAGCCATGTTCATGGGGGGCGACCGCGGTGGATGCTTGCCGTTCAGCGCCGGTTCAGGACCATGCCGCGCCGGAACATCCGTCCGCGCCTGGCGCGATCCCGGCTTTTGGCCGCGGCCTTCGCCGGCCGATCCAGCCAGGAGCCATCCCGTTCTAGCGAGGGTATTTCATCTCGACCAGCTCCGGAATTTTCCGGATCAGTCCGCCAAGTTCGCCGGACGTCAGCAGCAGAACGACATCATCCGGGCGCAGGACCTCGCTTAATCCCTGCAACGCCGCCTCCGGGTCGGTGATCGCCTCGGCATCGTAGCCCGCCGCCCTGGTGCGGGCGACGATCTCGTCCTGGCTCAACTGGGCATGGGAGCCGGCGCCCTGGGACGCCGGTTCGAAGATGAAGATCCTGGACGCGCCTTCGAAGACGTCATCATAGGCTGATATCGCCGACCTGTTTCGCCAGGTGAACGTATGCGGTTCGAAAACCACGATGAGACGCCGGTCGGGAAAATGCAGGTTGGTGGCGACGATGGCGCTCCTGGCCTTTTCGTATGACGATCCGAAGCCTTCGTAGACAGGCACGCTCGACGCGGGCGAGAGCAGTTCCATGCGGCGCTTGACGCCCTGGAATGTGCCGATGCCGGCCTTCAACTGCTGCGGCGACACGAGTTTCTTCTCCAGCAGCATGGCGCTGACGCCGACGATATTCTCGATGTTGTGGTCGCCGAGCATGGTGGTCGTGAGACGCACGATCCGCTCAAGGCCACGCATCAGGTCGAAACCCGTTTCCGCGCCGCGTTCGATATTTTCGGCATGCCAATGCGCCTTGTCGTCCAGTCCGTAGAACACGATGGGGCAGGCGAGACCCGCGGCGAGGGCGCGTGCGTGCGTTTCCCCGCTGTTGACGACCAGCAGCCCGTCGGCCGGCAACGAGCCGAGCAGGGTGCGAAACGGCGCGAGATAGTCCGCATGCGTCGGGAAGACATTGACGTGGTCGTGGGTTGCCGAGGTGAGCAGGACGTTCCTGGCGTTGTAGCGCAGGAATTTCGAACGGTTATCCCAGTTCGACGCCGGATACTCGTCGCCTTCGAGCACGAATGTCTCGCCCTGGCCGCGATAAGCGTGGGTATCGAACCCGTTGGTGATCTCGCCGATGAAGTAGCTGGGGTCCCTGTTCGCGACCCGCAGGCACCACGCCAGTAGGGCAGTGCAGGTCGACTTGCCGTAGCTGCCCGCCGCAACGATGGTCTCCGAACCGGCGGTCATGTCGTGCAGCAGATCCGCGAAC
>CALROE020000340.1:0-4940 GCA_943369715.1 Bradyrhizobium ivorense | reverse complement strand
ATCGACGTTCCCGAAACGCTCGAACTCGCGCTGCTGACGCGCTACATCAAGGCGCGGCGCGCGGCCGACGGCGGCTTCGACGCGGCCCAGTTCGCCGAGCTCTACGCCATCATGTCGGCGCAGCGGAACACGCGGCTGCTCGGCACCTTTGCCCGGCTCAACCGCCGCGACGGCAAGCCGCAGTATCTGAAGCACCAGCCCCGGATCTGGACCTATCTCACCCGGTCGCTGGCGCACCCGGTGCTGGCGCCGCTTCGGGAGTGGTATGCCGCCCATGTGCCGCCGCCGGCCCCGTAGGTTTACGGGTTATTAGCCGCCTCGCATTAACCTGCGGTTAGTGCCCTACCCCGAAAGCCCGGGGTGCGGCGGCTGTGGCAGGAGCAATCAATGGCGACGAGCGAGCGGCGCAAGGGTGATCGCGTGGTCTTCGAACGCGGCTTTTCCGCGCACATGATGGGCATCGACGGCACCTGGCGGCGCGAATGTACGATGGAAGACGTTTCGGAGACCGGCGCCAAGCTCACGGTCGAGGGCTCGGTCGAGGGCTTGCATCTGAAGGAATTCTTCCTGCTGCTGTCGTCCACCGGGCTGGCCTACCGCCGCTGCGAGCTGTCCTGGGTCAATGGCGACCAGATCGGCGTCAATTTCATCAAGACCGGCGAGAAGCGGAAAAAAGCCAAGCGCTCGCAGGAGGCCGACGCCTGAGCGTGGCATCGCCGCCGTCGTATGGCCGTCATGTCGGACGACTAAGGCGTCATCATCCATGCGATCGGCTGACCGCCGTGATATGATTGCGGGAGTCACCACAACCGTCCGAGAAATTTCCCGATATGTCCGTCAAGCCCACCAAAGCCATGGTCCTCGCCGCCGGTCTCGGCGTGCGCATGCGTCCCCTGACCGACAACATGCCGAAGCCGCTGGTGCGCGTGGCCGGCAGCGCCTTGCTCGATCATGTGCTGGACAAGCTCGGCGACGCCGGCGTCGAAGAGGCCGTCGTCAATGTGCACTACCTGCCCGACCAGATCATCGATCACACCAGGGCACGGACCCGGCCCCGCGTGATCATTTCGGATGAGCGTGACCAGGTGCTCGGCACCGGCGGCGCCGTCGTCAAGGCGCTGCCGTTGCTGGGCGACACGCCGTTCTTCCATGTCAACGCCGACACCCTGTGGATCGATGGCGTGCGGCCTAATCTGGCGCGGCTGGCGGAAGCCTTCGACCCCGCGCGGATGGATATCCTGCTCTTGATGGCGCCGACGGCGAGCAGCATCGGTTATGCCGGCCGCGGCGATTACGCCATGCTGGCCGACGGCGCGCTGCGCAAGCGCCGGGAACACGAAGTGGTTCCGTTCGTCTATGCGGGTGCCGCGATCATGTCGCCGTCGCTGTTCGCCGACGCGCCGAAGGGCGAATTCTCGCTGACCAGGATGTTCGACGCCGCCAACGAGCGGGAGCGGCTGTTCGGCCTGCGGCTGGACGGCGTGTGGATGCATGTCGGAACCCCCGACGCGGTGCAGGCGGCGGAACGGGCGTTTCTCGCCAGCGTGGCGTAGGTTGCCGTCATTCCGGGGCGATGCGAAGCATCGAACCCGGAATCTCGAGATTCCGGGTCTGCGCCTTGCGGCGCATCCCGGAATGACGGCTACAAAAATCCCGAAAACAACCCCATGCACAGATACAGAAGCCTGTATATTCAATAAGATATGCACCTGGGAAGCGCATCATGCCATGATGTGACCTGATCCCGAATCAGGCAGCCCATGCGCGTTTTCAGCGTCCCCGCATCCGCGCCGTTCCTGCGCACACTTATCGCCGCTCTGGTCGATGGCAGACTGGTTGATGGCTTCGAGGCCCGCACCGATCCGGCACGGCTGGCGCAGGCGACGCTTTATCTGCCGACCTTGCGCGCCGGGCGCATGGCGCGGGAAATCTTTCTCGACGAGTTGAAGACCGACGCGGTGGTGCTGCCGCGCATCGTGGCGCTGGGCGACATCGACGAGGACGAGCTGGCGTTCGCGCAGGCCACCTCGCCCGGATCGGCCGCGCTGGAAATTGCCCCCGCCATGGACGGGCTGCAGCGCCGCCTGCTGCTGGCGCAACTGATCGCCGCATGGGCGAAGCAGATCCGGCCGGCCGATGCGGCGCAGGCGCCGCTGGTGACCGGCGGGCCGGCGTCGACGCTGGCGCTGGCCGACGACCTGGCGCGGCTGATGGACGACATGGTGACCCGCAAGGTGGCGTGGAGCGCGCTCGACGGGCTGGTGCCCGATGCGCTCGACCGATACTGGCAGCTCACCCTGCAGTTCCTCGACATCGCGAAGACCGCGTGGCCCAATATCCTCGCCGCGCACGGCAGGATCGAGCCGGCGGCGCGGCGCGACCTGCTGATCGAGGCGGAAGCCGCCCGCCTGACGGCGCATCATGACGGCCCTGTGATCGCGGCGGGTTCGACCGGATCGATGCCGTCGACCGCGCGACTGCTGCATGCCGTCGCCGGCCTGCCGCAGGGCGCCGTGGTGTTGCCGGGGCTCGATACCGATCTCGACGATGACGCCTGGCAATTGATCGGCGGCGTGCAGAATGCGGACGGCCGGTTCACCGCGCATCCGGCATCGAACCACCCGCAATTCGCCATGCACGCGCTGCTCGATCGCTTCGGCATCAAGCGGGGCGATGTCGAAATCCTGGGTGAGCCGGCGCCGCATGGGCGCGACGTACTGGTCTCCGAGGCGATGCGGCCTTCGAATGCGACCGCGCAATGGCACCGGCGGCTTGGCGAGCCGGAGACTTCGCAGAAGATTTCGCTGGGGATGACCAACCTCGCCGTCATCGCGGCGGCCAATCCCGAGATGGAGGCGCTCGCGATCGCGGTGGCGATGCGCGAGGCGCGGCACCTGAACAAATCGGCGGCGCTGGTAACGCCGGATCGTGCGCTGGCGCGGCGCGTGGCCGCGGCCCTCGGCCGCTGGAACCTGGAGTTCGACGATTCCGGCGGCGACGCGCTGACGGACACGTCGGCGGGAATTTTCGCCAGGCTCGCCGCCGAGGCGGCGGCGAACGGATTGGAGCCGCCGACGCTGCTGGCGCTGCTGAAACATCCGCTGTGCCGGCTCGGCGGCGCGCCCGGCGCCTTCAAGACCGCCATCGAGGCGCTCGAGCTGGCGCTGTTGCGCGGCACGCGTCCGCAGGCCGGAAGCGGCGGGCTGGCCCGCGATCTCTCCCGGTTTCGCCAGGAGCTGACAAAACTTGGGAAAGGCGAGACCTCATCGCTGCACCGCGCGGAGCCGCGCGCCGCACTCACCAACGAAGAACTCGATTTGGTCGAGGCGCTGGTCGAATCGTTGCGGAAAGCGCTTTCGCCCCTCGAAAACCTCGGCGCATCAAAACCGTATGATTTTGCCGAACTTGCAAAGTGCCATCGCGACGTCCTGATGGAGCTGTCGCGCGATCCGGATGGCGTCGCGATCGCCTTCGATGGGCCGCAAGGGTCAGCGCTTTCAGCCGCGTTCGACGACCTGCTTGGTCCGAAGGCACCAAGCGGCCTGATGGTCGAACCCGGCGATTACCCCGAAGTCTTCCAGACCGCGTTCAGCGACCGCATCGTGCGGCGGCCGGAATCGGGGCGGGCGCAGCTTCACATCTACGGCCAGCTGGAAGCGCGGCTGACGCAATCCGACCGCGTCATTCTGGGCGGGCTGGTCGAAGGCGTATGGCCGCCGCAGCCTCGGATCGATCCGTGGCTGAGCCGGCCGATGCGGCACGAACTCGGCCTCGATTTGCCGGAGCGGCGCATCGGCCTCTCCGCGCATGATTTCGCCCAGTTGCTCGGCGCCGACGACGTGATCCTCAGTCACGCCGCCAAGGTCGGCGGCGCGCCCGCGGTCGCCTCGCGGTTCCTGCACCGGCTCGAAGCGGTCGCCGGCGAAAAGCGCTGGAACGAAGCCGTCGCCGCCGGCGAAAAGTATGTCGGCTACGCCGACCGGCTCGACAGCCCCGACAAGGTCGAGCCGATCAAGCAGCCCGCGCCAAGGCCGCCGCGCGCGGTCAGGCCGCTAAGACTCTCGGTGACGGCGATCGAGGACTGGCTGCGCGACCCCTATACGATCTACGCGAAATACATTCTGAAACTTGCGCCGCTCGACCCCGTCGACATGCCGCTGTCGGCCGCCGACCGCGGCTCGGCGATCCACGATGCGCTGGGCGAATTCACGCAAGTGTACGCCACCGCGCTGCCCGAGAATCCCGCGCGCGAGTTGCGCCGCATCGGCGAGAAATATTTTGCGCCGCTGATGGAGCGGCCGGAAGCCCGCGCGCTGTGGTGGCCGCGGTTTCAACGCATCACCGGATGGTTTGCGAATTGGGAAATCGTGCGGCGCGGCGATGTCAGCGCTATCGAGGCCGAGATCCGCGGCGAAATCCCGATCCCGCTGGATAATGCGCGCATCTTTTACCTGTCGGCGCGCGCCGACCGGATCGAACGCCGCCATGACGGCAGCTTTGCCATTCTCGACTACAAGACCGGGCAGCCTCCGACCGGCAAGCAGGTACGGATGGGGCTGTCGCCGCAGCTGACGCTGGAGGCGGCGATCCTGCGCGAGGGCGGTTTTGCCGGCATTGCGGCCGGCGCCTCGGTCAGCGAACTCGGTTATGTCAGGCTCAGCGGCAATAATCCGCCGGGCGAACAGAAGCCGCTGGAGCTGAAGATCAACAAATCCGACCAAGCGCAGCTACCAGATGCCGCCGCCGACGAGGCGCGCAACAAGCTGGAAAGCCTGATCCGCGCCTTCGAGAAGGAAGACCAGCCCTACACCTCGCTCAATCTGTCGATGTGGTCGAACCGTTACGGCTCCTACGACGACCTCGCCCGCATCAAGGAATGGTCGGCAGCCGGCGGCCTGGGGATCGAAGAATGGCAATAGCGCCGCGCCCCATTCCGCCCG
>CALROE020000339.1:0-4942 GCA_943369715.1 Bradyrhizobium ivorense | reverse complement strand
GTGAACCGTCGCATGGTAGTGCAGATAATCGAAGACGCCGTTGCGCCACATCTCGCCCCAGCCATTGGCGCCGAACAATCCTTCGATGGTCTTTTCCGGATGCGCGTTGGCGACGTCGAGCGCGCGCTTGTAGACCAAAAACGGCATCGGATTGTTGGGAACGAGGCCGTCGTCCGCAAAGACGACGGCGATCGGTTCGATATCGCCGCTGACAACGGACATGGCCATTCTCCCGCACCAGAACATATGCGCGGAATAAACCGGTGTCAGCCGCCCGCGTTCCCTTTGCGATGTGCTGAACCGCGATGATCCCTTCTAGCTGCCGACCGGCGAGGTGGCCGGAAGCTCGAAAACCAGGCAGGTCGTGGTGGCATGCGCCAGCAGGCGGCCTTTGGCATCGCTGATGCGCGCTTCCGCCGTCGCGGCGCGTCGGCCCACGCTCAGCGTGCGGCCTTCGCTGCGGACCGGCCCGGTGTCCTCGGTCATGCCCTTGATGAAGGAGATCTTGAACTCCAGCGTGGTGTAGCCGGTGCCGGCCGGCAGCGCGGAGTGCACCGCAAGCCCCATCGCTGAATCCAGCAGGATCGCGGCGTAGCCGCCATGCACCGAGCCGATCGGGTTGTAGTGCCGGAAGCCGGGGATGCTGTGAAACGCGACCACGCCCGGCTCCGCGGTCTGGTCGAACGGCTCGATGGTCTGCATGATCGGCGGTGGCGGCAGCTTGCCGGCGAACATGGCGCGGACGAAATCGAGCCCCGACATCGACGCCATCACCTCCAGCGGCGTGACGCCGTAGTGGAGTTTGGGAGCGGGTTGATCGTTCATGGCAGCCCCGTTTTAAATGATGATGATAATATCAAGCCGTCGACGCCAGCGCCAGCCGTCATGGCAATATTCTCCGCGTCATGGCCGGGCTTGTCCCGGCCATCCACGTCTGAAATCCGTGAGGGCGCCAAGACGTGGATGCCCGGCACAAGGCCGGGCATGACGGTGCAGGTGACGGTGCCAGAGTGCGCCTACGCGCCCTTGTTGGCCCGCATCAGATCGGCGAACCGCTTGAACAGGTAATGCGAGTCGCGGGGGCCGGGCGAGGCTTCCGGGTGATACTGCACCGAGAACACCGGCTTGCCGTCGAGCGAGATGCCGCAATTGGAGCCGTCGAACAGCGAGATGTGGGTTTGCGTTGCGCCCTTCGGCAGCGTGTCCTGGTCCACCGCAAAACCGTGGTTCATCGAGGTGATCTCGACCTTGCCGGTGGTCTCGTCCTTGACCGGATGGTTGGCGCCATGATGGCCCTGGTGCATCTTCTTGGTCCTGGCGCCGACGGCGAGGCCCAGCATCTGGTGACCGAGGCAGATGCCGAAGGTCGGGGTGCCCGACTCGATCACCTTCCGGATCACCGGCACGGCATATTTGCCGGTTTCGGCGGGATCACCGGGGCCGTTCGACAGGAACACGCCGTCGGGCTTCATCGCCAGGATGTCTTCGGCCGAGGTGGTCGCCGGCACCACCGTGATCTTGCAGCCTTCGCCGGCGAGCAGGCGCAGGATGTTGCGCTTGATGCCGTAGTCGATGGCGACGACGTTGAATTCGGGCGCGGTCTGCCGGCCATAGCCCTTTTCCCATGCCCACGGCGTCTCGTCCCAGGTGAAACGCTGGGCGGATGTCACCATCGGCACCAGGTCCATGCCCTCGAGGCCCGGCCATTCGCGGGCTTCTTCCTTCAGGCCATGCAGGTCGAACTGGCCGTCTCTGGCATGCGCGATCACGGCGTTGGGCATGCCCTTGCTGCGGATCAGCGCGGTCAGAGCGCGGGTATCGATGCCGGACAGGCCGATGATGCCGCGCGCCTTCAGCCACTGGTCGAGATGTTTGGCGGAACGGTAGTTGGAGGGATCGGTAATCGCCGCGCGCAAAATCACGCCGCGGGCGCCCGGCGTCGCCGCCATGTTCACCGTCTCGATGTCCTCGTCGTTGGTGCCGACATTGCCGATATGCGGAAAGGTGAAGGTGATGAGCTGCCCGGCATAGGAGGGATCGGTGAGGATCTCCTCATAGCCGGTCATCGCGGTGTTGAAGCAGACTTCGCCGACCGCCTGGCCTTCCGCGCCGAGGCCGAAACCCTCCAGCACGGTGCCATCGGCAAGCACGAGGAGCGCGGTCGGTTTGTGGTCCGGCCAGGCTGAACTGTTTTCTTCGGATATTTCTTGGGATGTCATGAACGCATTACATAGTCGCCGCATTCCCGGGCGTCAAAGCCGGAAAGCGCGGATTCACATGCGCTTTGCGCATATTTGACAGGCGGGACGAGGGTCTTAATCTGGAGTTCCCCGTCCAGGGCCGATTTGCCCGCTTTACCCCCGAAAACCGCCGATCCGGAGCCCAGCATGGATAATCCGATGCCGATCTTGCTGGTCCCGGGGCTGGCGTGCTCGCCGCGGATTTTTGCCCCGGTTATCCCGGCCTTGTGGCGATTCGGCCCGGTGACGGTCGCCAACCACATCCGCGACGACAATATGGGCGCGATCGCGCGCAAAATCCTGGCCGAGGCGCCGCCGCGTTTCGCGCTGGCCGGCCATTCCATGGGCGGCTACATCGCCTTCGAAATCATGCGGCAGGCGCCGGAGCGCGTCGCAAAACTGGCGCTGATGAACACCCAGGCGCGGCCGGATACGCCGGAGGCCGGCGAACGGCGACGCGCCCAGATTGCCCGCGCCAAAGCCGGCGAATACCGCGCGATCCTGGATGAGCTGTTTTCCGGCTTCGTACATCCGTCGCGGCGGGATGACGCTTCCCTGCGCCAACTGGTGCATGACATGGGCGACGACGTCGGCCCTGAGGCTTTTGCGCGTCAGTTGACCGCCATCATGAGCCGACCGGACTCGCGGCCGACGATGGCGTGGATCAAATGTTCGACGCTGGTTCTCTCGAGCGACGAGGACAAGACGGTGCCGAATTCGCTGTCGGTGGAAATGGCCGGCGGAATTCCCGGCGCGAAATTGGTCATCATCCCCGATTGCGGTCACCTGACGCCGCCGGAACAGCCACAGGCCACCGCCGAGGCGCTGGCCGAATGGCTGCGAAGCTAGTTGTTTGATTGATCCGAACGGCCTAGATCAGGGGCTTCCAGCGACTTTAGCCCGCGAGAGGACATCACGATGCTGCGCGACGACATCAACAACGCGGTCAAGGACGCGATGCGAGCCAAGGACGAGCGCAAGCTTTCCACGCTGCGCATGGTCAATTCGACCATCAAGAACGCCGACATCGCCGCGCGCGGCGAAGGCAAGCCGCCGCTGTCGGATGCCGATCTTCTTGGCGTGTTCCAGAAAATGATCAAGCAGCGCCAGGAATCGGTGGAGCTCTACGACAAGGGCGGCCGCGCCGAACTCGCCAACCAGGAGCGCGAGGAGATCGCGATCATCACGGCCTATCTGCCGAAGCAGATGTCGGACGACGACGTCAAGGCGGCGATCGCAGCCGCCGTCGCCGAGACCGGCGCCGCAGGGATGAAGGACATGGGCAAGGTGATCGCGGTGCTGCGGGCGAAATACGCCGGTCAGATGGATTTCGGCAAAGCCAGCGGCTTGGTGAAGGCGGCGCTGACGGGGTGAGCGCCCCGCTCTCTCGTCGTCCCCGCGAACGCGGGGGACCCATTCGCCGTGCAAGCGCGGTTCGGTTCGGAATGTTGAAACACCTCGACCTATAACGAAACTCAGTGGTTATGGGTCCCCGCGTTCGCGGGGACGACGGTTTGAAACCTAATTCAACAGGCAAGTCCCATGTCAGCCCAGATAACCGAAAGCGCCGACTCCGCTCGCCCGCTGCTGTTCCAGCCGTTCAAGATCCGCGGCCTGACCCTCAAGAACCGTTTGGTCGTGCCGCCGATGGTGCACTACCGGGCCGGGCCCGGCAGCACCTGCGGCATGTTTCACAACGTGCATCTCGGCCGCTATGCGCTGGGCGGCTTCGGGCTGGTCTTTGTCGAGGCAACCGGCGTCGAGGAAATCGGCCTGATCAACGAGCATGACCTCGGCATATGGAATGCAGAGCAGGCGCGAAGCTTCAAGCCGCTGATCGACTTCATGAAGGGCGAGAACACGGCGATCGGCATTCAGCTGGCGCATGGCGGGCGCAAGGCATCGTCGCAGCGCGCGATGGATGGCATGGGTCCGCTCACTCCTGAACAAATCAAGGCGGGAGCCAAGGTGTGGCAACCTGTGGGTCCGACGAGCGAGCCGGTTGCGGAGGGATGGCTTACCCCGCGTCAGCTCACCACTGAAGAGTGCCGGGCGATGGTGCGCACCTGGGCAACCGCCGCCCGCAATGCGGTCGCGGCGGGCTTCGATACGATCGAGATCCACACCGCCCATGGCTATCTGCTCGCCTCGTTTCTCTCGCCCGTTTCCAACACGCGCAATGACGAATATGGCGGCGACCGCAAGGGGCGCATGCGCCTGCCGCTCGAGATCGTCGAAGCGGTGCGGCGCGAAATGCCGGACACAATGCCGCTGTTTGTGCGCGTCTCCGCCGTCGACGGAGCCAAAGATGGCTGGAATTTGGACGACACGGTCGCGTTCGCCGTTGAATTGAAGGCCCGCGGCGTCGACGTGATCGATTGCTCTTCCGGTGGCATCGCGGGCTCGGCGACTGCAGCGCAAGTGCCGCGCGGTCTCGGCTTCCAGGTGCCCTACGCCGAACGTGTCCGCAGGGAGGTCGGCATCGCGTCGATGGCGGTCGGCATCATTCTCGAAGCCGAGCAGGCCGAAGCCATCCTGCAGAAGGGACAGGCCGACCTCATCGCGGTCGGCCGGCAATCCCAGTTCAATCCCAATATCGCGCAGCACTGGGCTCACGATCTCGGAATCAATGCGCGATTCGAGGATTGGGCGCCGGAATATGGCTGG
This sequence comes from Bradyrhizobium ivorense, assembly GCA_943369715.1. Classification (GTDB taxonomy): domain Bacteria; phylum Pseudomonadota; class Alphaproteobacteria; order Rhizobiales; family Xanthobacteraceae; genus Bradyrhizobium; species Bradyrhizobium ivorense_A. The sequence goes on along the minus strand of CALROE020000339.1, from coordinate 35 downwards.
TGGCTGGAGAAACGTATTCGAACCATGGAAGGCTT
>CALROE020000338.1:0-4944 GCA_943369715.1 Bradyrhizobium ivorense | reverse complement strand
AAAATCATCCCATCCATGAAGGCTTTGGAACCGCATACACCGGGCTCGACCATGCCTGGTGCCCATCCTCGGTGATGACGCTGACATACAGCGGATTGTCCCGATCCTCGTGCAGAAGAACTTCCTGCTCAAGGGCGACGCTCAGGCAGCGATTGGTGTCCGGCAGCCGGTAGACCGTCAGTTTCCGATCGAGCCCGCCATAGGCGAAGGTCGATGGCTCGTATCCGATCTCCGCCACTGCCAGGTCGATCTTGCCTTGCGGGGTCTCGATCGCGAGGCGGCCGGCCGCCGCTTCGCGTAGCGTGGCGTCGAACCCGGAGAAGTTGCCGGTCGTGATCGAACGCCATGACAGCGCGTGTTTGCCTTCCCGCTCCAGCGGCCGATCCAGGTTGAAGAAGTTGACGGCGTCGGCCCGCTCGAACGCGTTGTCCGCGAGCGTAGCGCGGCCGTCCCATGACGTCATCCGGAAGCGGCCGCGGTATTCGGCGCCGCTCCAGATCACGCGAATGCGGCGTCCCAGTGGATCGGCGCCATAGGGCCGACGCACCGCGACGATCTCTCGGCCGTTACGAATTTCAATGCGTTCGATCGGCGCTGCCGCCGACACCGACACCGAAAGCAACGCCGTCGCGCCTGACGTATGGACGATGGCGCCCATCGGTGCGCGCGTAACCGATCGGCGATCGGTCGGGCCCAGCACCGGATCCGCCGCGAACTGCTCTGCCCCGTCCGGGAACGAGGCGGTCATCTCGAGCAGCACGCGCGCGCCGGTGGTCGCATAATGGCGGCGGGCACGCAGTGCTTCGAACACGGCGGTCCGGGATAGTTCGGACAATGGCAGGCAGGTCAGTCCGCCATAGGCGCCGAACAGCGACGCGCCCGGCCCTTCGGCACCGGGACGGCCCTTGTGCCCGTCGCTGTTGGCGACGATGCCGACACGATAGCCGAGATCGAAGGCGTCATTGACGATCCACTCGAATGTGCCCCAGCTCGAATGCACCTCGACGGCGGTCTCGATCGCGACGTCATGGGCCACGCCGATATCGGCGTAGCGTCCACCGACATGGGCAAAGGTGATGACGTCTTCCTTGTCCCGATTGAACGCGGCGAACAGTTCACTGGCGGTATGGCAATCGGTGGCGAGATCGCTGTGATCCGGCACCAGCGCATGGGACGAACGGCGGATGATCCGGTCCGTCGTGGCGAAGAACACGTTGCGGTCGCCGCCAAGCGCGGTGTTTCCCGACCACTCGTAGCCCGGCATGGTGACGAAGCGGCCCGGCTCGTCGAAGCGATCGTACAGCCGGTTGAGATCGTTCCAGAACCCGGGCGTGATCTGGAAGTCATTGCCCTGGTGACCGACGATGTCGATAAACGCGGTGTCGCGCGCAAATGCAAAATAGTCCTCGGCGGCATTGGTGCCGATGGTTTCGCCGCTCTGGGCATGAAAGTCGGCCCAGAACAGACCTGTCGGCGAGTGCTCTTTGACGATGCGCATCACGTTGCTGACCGCCAGTTGCTTGCCGTCGCTGTCGCAAATTTCAATCAGCAGATCGCACGCCATCGTAGGACGCAGGTCCGGAATGGCAGCGGTGATCTCGCCGTTCTCCAGCGTCAGCGTCGCCGGCAATCCCTCGACCGCGCGGTTCGAGCGCAGAAGCAAGGTGGCGTGCCCCTGGCCGGATGGATTACCCCATCGATCTTCGCTGCGCAGCTGCAGCGTGAAGGGCTGGTGCAGGGAACCGGTGCTCGGCAGCACCGCCACCCAGCCGGATCGCTTCCCGGCCACGACCGCAACGATCGGCTGCACGGCCACCGGAACGTAATGATAGCAGGCGATCGGATCGGCCAGCACGTGGAATTCGAAGAACGGCTCGGCAAAGGTCTGGGTGCGCAAGCCCGGCGAACCCTGGCTGATGTCGCCGAGCTGCACCGTGATCTTGTCGCCCTCCCGCATGAAACCGCGCACCACCTTGATGTAGAGCGTGCGGTCCCATGGACGGGTGTTCTGCTTGTAGTCGAAGCGCGTTTCCAGCACCGCGCCGTTCGAGGCTGCCACCGACACGAAGCCGGGCCCCTGGGGATCGTCGAGCTGCAACTTGCTCTGGTCGGACGCGAAGCGGAAGCAGACCTTGATGCTGCCGGAATCGTCGATGCCGAAGCGGCCCGCAGTGTAGACCAGCGTGAAGGACTGCCATGATCCGGCCTCGACCGGTCCGTCCGGCGTCACCGTCGCGGTGCCGGCCAAAGCCTGCGGCACCGGATACGGTTGCGGCTGCCAGTTCGGCATCGGCTGGTGCGGAGCCGGTGTGGTGGGACGTAGAATCTTGTTCATGGGGTCACCGTTGCATGCCCCAACGGCGAACCGTGCGGCTTTCAATGAATCGGAAGATCACGCTCTCGACCAACAGGCCGATGATGATCACGACAAACAGGCCGGCGAATACCGACGGCGTCTCCAGCTGGTTGCGGTTCTCGTAGATGAACCAGCCGAGACCGCCGGAGCGCGAGGTGGCGCCGAACACCAGTTCGGCTGCGATCAGCGTGCGCCAGGCGAAGGCCCAGCCGATCTTGAGTCCGCTGAGGATCGACGGCAAGGCCGCCGGGATCAGGATCAGCGTGACGTAACGCGCGCCACGCAGCCCGTAATTCTGGCCGCTCATGCGCAGCGTCTCGTTGACCGATGTGAAGCCGGTGAGCGCGTTGAGTGCCACCGCCCACAGCACCGAGTGCACGATCACGAAGACGAGGCTGCCCTGCCCGAGCCCGAACCACAACAACGCCAGCGGCAACAGCGCGATCGCCGGCAGCGGATTGAACATGGCGGTGAGCGAGGTGAGCAGATCCTGTCCGATCGCCGTCGATACCGCGAAGGTGACGAGTACGCCGGCCAGCACGATGCCGATGCCGTATCCCATCAGCAGCACCCGCAGCGACGACATCATCCGCTCCAGCAGCGGACCGTGCACCACCGCGTCCCACAGCGCCACCAGGGTTTCGGAGAAACGCGGAAACAGCATCGAATTGCCAACGTACCGCGCGTAGAGCTCCCATATGATCGCCAGGCAGAGCAGCAACAACACTCGACGTACGGCCGCGTTGGCGAACAGCCGCTCGGGCAGCGACAACCGGCGCTGCACGTCGAGATTGGCCGGCATGTCATCGATGACATTGTCGATCTCGGGACGAACCGTGAAGACGGTGAGCACCTTGGCCATGATCAACGCCCCTCGACCGGGTTCTGGAACAGCATGTCGTGGATACGGCGCTGCAGTGCTGAAAACCCCGGCGCCTCGATGTCGGCCAACGAGAACTGGTGGGCATCGAGTTCGGCCCTGACACGTCCCGGATGCGGGCTCAGCACCAGGATGCGGCTTCCGACCAGGATCGCCTCCTCGATCGAATGGGTGACGAACAGCATGGTAAAGGTCGTCTGGTCCCAGAGATGGAGCAACTCTTCCTGCATCTTGCGCCGGGTCAGCGCGTCCAGCGCCGCGAACGGCTCGTCCATCAAGAGGATGGCGGGCTCCATCGCCAGCGCGCGAGCGATCGCGACCCGCATCTTCATGCCCCCGGACAGCGTGTGCGGATAGGCATCGACGAAGCGGCCGAGGCCGACCTTGTCGATCACCTCGTCGGCGCGCGGGCCGATCTCCCGCGCCGGAAAACGCCGCGTCACCCGCATCGGAAACATGACGTTTTCCCTGACCGTCTTCCAGGGCAGCAATTGCTCGAACTCCTGAAACACCATCAGCCGGTCGGGTCCGGGCGACGAAATCAACCGGCCATCGAGCGTCATCGAGCCCGACACCGGCGGAAGGAATCCGCCGACGGCCTTGAGGATCGAGGACTTGCCGCAGCCGGAGGGCCCCAGCAGCACAAAACGGTCGCCGCGCTGCACGTCGAAGCTGACATTCCAGGTCGCGGTGACGAGATGCTCCCAGGTCTTGTACTGGAGCACGAGGTCGCGCACTTCAAGCAGCGGCTGAGTGTCCATGCCGAGCCCCGCCGGGATCGCGAGTTCGTCAGCTACCTTGGCCAGCATGGAGCGCCTCCGCGAAAAAATCCTTCCACGACGCCGGTTCCTGCTTGAGCAGCCCGACGCGCTTCATCAACTGGGCGAGCGGCAACGTTCGCAGCGGTTCGATGCCGAAGCTGAAGTCGGGCCGGCCGAGGATCGCATCGAGCAGCGCGCGGTCGGTCTTCTCGTGCGTGACAGCGAGATACTTGTCGATACTCCCGCTCCGGTCGGCTGATATCGATGCCATGGCCTGCTTCAGCGCCGCATAGAACGCCTGCATCACCTTCGGATTGTTCCTGACGAAGGCGTCCTTGGCGTAGACCACGCTGAAGGTCGAGGGCCCGCCAAAGGCCTCGAAGGAATCGACGACCTTGCTGATGCCGGGCTTCTTCAGCAGGATTTCCTGATAGGGCGAACTCGATACATAGCCGGAGATCGGCCCACCGGCCTGCGGCAGCGCCGCCACGGCATCGGGGTGCTGCATCGCGACGGTCATGGTGTCGAGTCGACCGGCCTGCCCTGGCCCGAACTTCTGTTCGGCCGCGGCCATCAGCACCAGCGCCTGCAGCGACGTCCGGATCGCCGGCACCGCGATGCGGTCCTCCGCGGTGAAATCGGCCAGCGACTTGATGTTGGGCTTGTTGGTGAGGATGTCGACCGGCGAGGCGTTGAGCGCGGCGATGCCCTTGACCTTGAACGAGGTGGTGGAGCGATCCCACAGCACCAGCATCGGCGCGGTGCCGCCGGCGACGAGATCGACGGAGTCCGAGATCAGCGCGTCGTTGAGCGCACCACCGCCGCCGAGCCGCATATATTCGGCCTTGATCTTGACGCCGAGCTTTTCGGCCTCCCGCTCCCAGAGGCGATCGTGCTCCATCACGATCAGCGGCAAGTAGGCGAGGCCGAACTGGGTAGCCACCCTC
>CALROE020000337.1:0-4949 GCA_943369715.1 Bradyrhizobium ivorense | reverse complement strand
GGCCGCAGCCGATCGCGATACAGCGCCGAGTTGGCGACCGAAGCGGCCTCCCCGAAGAACTGCCAGAATTCGGCATAGCTGGAGAAAACACGAAGCCCCGCGAGCTTGAGCTGGAGCAGCGAGAGGTGCGCCTCGTTGAGGTCAACCGCGTAGACCTGCGCCGGCCGCGCCGTGAGATAGGACAGCGCGTTGCAGCCGCCGGAGGAGATGGTGACGATGGTCGAGCCGACCGGCAGACGAAGTGCCGCGAGATCCGCTTCCGGGTCTTCCCAGATCTGGGTGTAGACCAGCCGGCGGAACCAGAACGCGAACAGCCGGTCCCACACGGTTTCCTCGGCCTTGCCCCTGGAGTTGCGGACCGCGTCGGCGATGAGTTGCGTATTCATCCATCCCTCGAATCAACAATCCGACGAGGGTATCGGGAGCACGCTGCAGTTTTGCGACAGCGGCGGAAACGGAACCGCGGGCACAGCACTGCCCTGTCACATCCCTGTCGCGCGAACATCGCAAGGATCCTGCGATCACAGGCGATACGAGGGTGCTTGGATGTCGATGTACACAGAGGAAATCAGTGCCGAGACGTCGTGGCCGGTGGAGGCCACACGCCGCATGAACCGGATGTACCGCCGGCAGCGCCACATCTACGACGGCACCAGGCGATACTATTTGCTTGGGCGGGACCAGCTGATCGCCAATCTCGAACCCGGGGCCGGCGCTGATGTGCTGGAAATCGGCTGCGGAACCGGCAGAAACCTGGTGCATGCCGCCCGGCTCTATCCGGACATCAGGTTCTTCGGCATCGATATTTCCACGGAAATGCTGACGTCGGCGATTTCAGCCATTTCGCGCCGCGATCTCGCCAAGCGAATTCGCGTCGCGCATGGCGACGGAACGGCTTTCAACCCGCAGGTTTCGTTCGGTGTCGCCCGGTTCGACCATGTGATGATATCCTACAGCCTGTCGATGATCCCGGACTGGCGCCACGTGCTGCAGGCGGCGGCCAGCTGCCTCAAGCCCGGCGGAAGCCTGCACATCGTCGATTTCGGCGATCAGGCGCGTTTGCCGGGAATAGCGCGGACGCTGCTCAGGCGGTGGCTGGCGCTATTCGGCGTCACGCCGCGCGACGATCTCGAGCGCGAGCTGTCGACGTTGGCCAGAACCTCCGGCGCCGACCTGACATTTGAACGGCCGTTCCGCGGCTATGTGCAATATGCCGTGCTGACCCTTCCGCCGGCGTCGAATACCGCGTGAGCGGCTGGCTGGCATTGCTGGCCGCGGGGCTGCTTGAGATCGCCTGGGCATTCGGCCTGAAATACTCCGACGGCCTCACCCGGTTCTGGCCGACCGTCGCGACCCTGGTGGCGATCGCGCTCAGCTTCGGACTGATGGCGATCGCATTGAAGTCGCTGCCCTTCGGCACCGCCTATGCGGTGTGGACCGGCATCGGTGCCACCGGTAGCATCATTGTGGGAATGTTGATCTACAGCGAGCCGGCCGACCCGGTCCGGGTGCTGTGCCTGACGCTGATCGTGGCGGGAATGGTGGGGCTGAAGCTCAACTCGCCGGTGTGAACCGCGAAACCGGCTTCACGGCCTGCTCCTGCCGCGAAAACTCCTCCAGCCTTCCAGGCCGCCGAACAGGCCGAGCGCGAGCACGAACGGCAGGAAGTGGTACAGGAACCGGAACATGAGCAGCGCCGCGATCACCGGCTCCTTCTCTTCACCGGCCAACCCGATCAATATCGCCGCGTCGAACACGCCAATGCCCGCCGGCGTGTGGCTGGCAAACCCCAGCAAGGTCGCGGCGATGAACACCGCGATCACGCGAAACACGCCGATATCCAGTCCGGTCGGCAACAATACATACATCGCCAGCGCCGCGGCGCCGAGATCGAAAATTCCGATCGCGATCTGCAGCAGGACCACGGGGCCCGAGGGAAGCCGCACCGGCCAGCGCCGGGTCCCGAGACTTCTCGGCGCGAGCCAGGTCCAGAGCAGGAAGGCGAGCACAGCCAGCAGCAGTGCCGCCGCCAGCCAGCGATTGGCTGATGGCGGCAGATAATTGATCAGGCTGATGGCATCGGGCGCGCAAAGCAGGCTGAGCGCCAGTGCCGTCAGGTTGCCCAGCCAGAACGTCAATCCCGTCAGGAAGCTGATATTCGCCACGTCGAAAACGCCGAGTCCGTGGCGCGAATAGACCCGGTAGCGGATGACCGGCGCGATCAGCGCAACCGCGCCGACGCCATGGGCGATGGGATAGCTGGTGAAACTCGCCAGCGCCGCAATCCGGTAGGGAATGTCGGCCCGCCTGATCGTACGCAGCGCCAAGAGATCGTAGAGAGTCAAACTGGCATAGGAAATGGCCACCAGCATCAGCGCCATGACAATGACGCCGGGACCGGTGCGTCCCACGACCGCGAACACCTCGTCGTAGTCGACGTTTTTGAGCGCCTGCGTCAGCGCGAAGACGGCTGCCGCCGCGATGGCGAGGCTGACGACCACACCCAGCCCCTTCAGTCGGGCGTGGCTGCGAGGTGTCTTTTGCAGCACGAGGGCTTTCAGGGGGTGCGTCCGTCCGGGAGGCAACAACAACTGTCGCGCCGGCTGATTCGGGTGATCGATACCCCGCATTGGCACGGCGATGTGACGGCAGCGTTACCGACCATAGATCGCTTGCAGTGCCCGATCACCGCAATCGCCGAAACCGCTCAAGCACCCCTGATAGCCCGCAACAGTTCCAGCGCATGATCCTCGGCGCTGCCGACATTCATGATGGTCACATCGGGCGCGGCCGCCGCATCATCGACGGCACGGCGGAGCCTGTCGGCGATCTGTCCGTCACTGCCGCGCGCCCGCGCGGCCAGCCGCTGGCCAAGCACTTCAGGCGGTGCCGTGATCGAGACCACGACGACGTCGGCATACGCGCGGCGCATCGTCGCGACCACCGTGCGCGATACATTGGCGACGACCGCGCGCCCGGCGCCGATCTGGTCGTCAATCGCGCGCCGCAACGCGTAGCAATGATCATGCGCTTCCCAATGGGTCGCAAATTCACCTTGCGCCTGTGCCTGCGCAAAGGCTTCCAGGCTCACCTGCTCATTGTCTTCGAACGACGAGGGTTCCCGCGTCACCACCCGGCGCGGAAAAACGATCCTGCCGTCATCGGCGCAGGCGGCCCGGGCCAGCCCGATCAGCGTGTCCTTGCCGGCGCCGCTCGGGCCGACCACCAGAACCAGCCGGCCGGGGCCGATCGCCGCGACGGGCTTTTGCCCGAATATCGTCGGCGCTTCCGTCACGCCACCCGGTGTCCTTCGCGCCAGACGCTACGCACCACCGGAATATCGCGTGCGATATGAACGCGGATCAGGTCGGCGCGCCTGCCCACCGCGATTTCGCCGCGGTCGGCGAGACCCACCGCTTCGGCGGGAGTCTTGGTGACGGTGCGGACGGCGGAGGCCAAGTCGATGGCCGGGGCGCACTGCGGCAGCTGAAGTGCCGCCATCAACAGGCTGGAGGGGATGTAATCGGACGAAAGGATGTCCAGCAGCCCCTCGCGGGCGAGATCGACCGCGGCGATGTTGCCGGAATGCGAGCCGCCGCGCACCACGTTCGGCGCGCCCATCAGGATGCCGATACCGGCCTGGTGCAACCCGTGTGCGGCTTCCATCGTGGTGGGAAATTCCGCCACCGAAATCCGATCGCGAACGGCGTCGGCAACGTTTTCATCTGTCGTGTCGTCGTGGCTGGCGAGCGGGATATTGTACTGGTGCGCCAGCGCCACGATCTCGCGCATGTTGGTCGCGGCATAGGCTTTCTGATATGCAAAACGCCGCTCGAACAGCACATCGAGTTCGGCGTCGGTCATGCCGGCGCCCTTGCCGCGATAATAGTCGCGCAGCTTGCCTTCGTCGCGGAACTGGCGTTGTCCCGGCGTGTGGTCCATCAGCGACATCAGACGGATGTCCGGTCGCCCGATCAGCTCCTTGGCCTCCTCGACCACGCTCGGCATCGGGATTTCGCAGCGCAGGTGCAGGAAATGATCCGATCGCAGCAGGTTGGCGTCGCGCGCCGAAGAGATCGCCGCGGCCAGCACGCCTGCCCGGCCATCGACGTCCTCGGCGCCATCCTCACGCCAGACCCTCAAGGAATCCAGCACGGTGGTGATGCCCGATGTCGCCAACTGGGCGTCATAGGAAACGACAGCCGCGATCGGATCCCAAAACACCTTTGGCCGCGGCACGTAATGGGCTTCGAGATGATCGGTGTGCAGTTCGATCAAGCCGGGCATGATCATGTCGCCGGCCGCATCCTCGCTGCCGGCGGGAGCGTCACCCTCGCCCGTTTCCGCGATACGGCCATTCGAAAATGCGATCCAGCCGCGTTCGATCACGCGGTCGGCCAGAACGATCCTGGCATTGCCGATAACGGTGTCCGGCCCGTTCGAAGTCATGTCAACATTCTTTCTTCATGCGGCTGAAGCAAACGACGTCACGTCGACGATGCGGTCGGCGATCAGATGGCGGATCTCGTCGTCATGGACGATGGCGACCATGGCGACATCGGCGCGTTTCTTTTGCTCGATCAGTTCGACCACGACTGCGCGGTTGGCGGCATCGAGCGAGGCGGTCGGCTCGTCCAGCAGCAGGATCGGCAGATCGGAGATAAAGCCGCGCGCGATGTTGACGCGCTGCTGTTCGCCACCCGAAAAGGTCGAGGGCGGCAACGCCCACAGCCGCTCCGGAATGTTGAGACGGCGCAGCAGCTGGCCTGCCCGCTCCTGTGCCTCGGCCCGCGCCGTTCCGTTTGATATCAGAGGCTCGGCCACCACATCGATGGTGGCGACCCGTGGCACCGCCCGCAGGAACTGGCTGACATAGCCGATCGTGGCGCGGCGCACGCTGAGGATCTGCCGCGGCTCGGCGCTGGCGATATCGACCAGCGCGCCCTGGT
>CALROE020000336.1:0-4963 GCA_943369715.1 Bradyrhizobium ivorense | reverse complement strand
CTATGCGCTGCTCGGGCCGTCCGGCTGCGGCAAGACCACGCTGCTGAACCTGATCTCCGGGATCGTCACGCCATCGCGCGGAAAAATCCTGTTCGACGACGTCGACATCACACCGCTGTCAACCCAGAAGCGCAACATCGCCCAGGTGTTCCAGTTTCCGGTGATCTACGACACCATGACGGTCGGGCAAAATCTGGCGTTTCCCCTGAAGAACCGCGGCGTGGCGAAAGCGGAGATCGACGCCCGGGTCGCCGAGATCGCGCGCCTGCTCGATCTCACGCCTTATCTCGAGCGCAAGGCGACGCGGCTCACCGCGGACGCCAAGCAGAAGATCTCGCTCGGCCGCGGGCTGGTGCGTTCCGACGTCGCCGCCGTGCTGTTCGACGAGCCGCTGACGGTGATCGATCCCGAACTGAAATGGCAGTTGCGCTCGAAACTCAAGGCGCTGCACCGCGACCTCGATCTCACCATGATCTATGTCACCCACGACCAGACCGAGGCGCTGACCTTTGCCGATACGGTGGTGGTGATGCATGACGGCCGCGTGGTGCAAAGCGGCACGCCGGCGGAACTGTTTGAAAAACCCGCCCACACCTTCGTCGGCTATTTCATCGGCTCGCCCGGCATGAACATCGTGCCCGCCGACGTGCGCGGCCGTGAGGCCCGCATCGATGGCCACACCATCCGGCTCGATCACAATTATGACGGCCTGCCGCCGGGCGCCAGGATCGAGATCGGCGTCCGCCCCGAATTCGTCGATGTCGAAGCGCCGGGCTCCGGCCTGCTGTCCGCCACGATCGAGCGGATCGACGATCTCGGCCGCGTCCGCTTCGCGCGCGTCCGCGTCGGTGATGCGAAATTCAACGCGCGGGTGCCGCCCGGTTTTTCCGTTGATGGCAACGAGGCCGGGCTGCGGTTCGACCCGTCCCATGTTCATGTCTACGCCGACAGCCTTCTGGTCGAGGGCAAGTAATGGACAAGACCGTCAACCAGAAGGCCTGGTTCCTGGTGCTGCCGGTGTTCCTCATCGTGGCGTTCTCCGCGATTCTACCGCTGATGACGGTCGTCAACTATTCGATGCAGGACACTTTCGGCAACAACCAGTTCTTCTGGAACGGCGTCGGCTGGTTCAAGGAACTGCTCGATCCCAGCACCGACCTCGGCGAGCGCTTCTTCGCCTCGCTGTGGCGCAACCTGTTCTTCTCCGCCGTCATTCTCGCCATCGAGGTGCCGCTCGGCATCGTGGTGGCGCTGTCGATGCCGCGCGAGGGCTGGCGGGTCGCCGCCTGTCTCGTCATCATGGCGCTGCCGCTTTTGATTCCGTGGAACGTGGTCGGCACCATCTGGCAGATCTTCGGGCGGCCCGACATCGGCCTGATGGGCTATACGCTGAACAGCCTCGGCATCAACTACAACTACGTGTCCAACGAGTTCGATGCCTGGGCCACCATCATCGTGATGGATGTCTGGCACTGGACCAGCCTGGTCGCGCTGTTGTGCTACGCCGGCCTGAAGTCGATTCCGGATGCCTATTACCAGGCAGCCCAGATCGACGGCGCCTCGCGCTGGGCGGTGTTCACCGCGATCCAGCTGCCGAAGATGAACCGCGTGCTGCTGATCGCGGTGCTGCTGCGCTTCATGGACAGTTTCATGATCTACACCGAGCCGTTCGTGGTGACCGGCGGCGGGCCGGGCAATTCCACCACCTTCATCTCGATCGAGCTGGTCAAGATCGCGCTCGGGCAGTTCGATCTCGGCAAGGCCGCGGCGCTGTCGCTGGTCTACAACATCATCATCCTGATCGTCTGCTGGGTGTTCTACACCGTGATGACCAACGCCGGTGCCGACCGTGCGCCCAAAAAAGGAGTCGCGTGATGCATTCGATTCCCGGACGCCGCATCATTCTGACGCTGTTCCTGATCTTCCTGCTGCTGCCGATCTACTGGCTGGTCAACATGAGCTTCAAGACCAACACCGAGATCGTGACCACCATGACGCTGTGGCCGCATCAGCCGACGCTGGCCAATTACATCAGGATCTTCACCGACGAGAGCTGGTATTCCGGTTACATCAACTCGCTGAAATACGTCGTCATCAACACCGTGCTCTCGATCTCGTTCGCGCTGCCCGCCGCCTACGCGTTCTCGCGCTATCGCTTCCTCGGCGACAAGCATCTGTTCTTCTGGCTGCTGTCGAACCGGATGGCGCCGCCGGCGGTGTTCGCGCTGCCGTTCTTCAACCTCTATTCGGCGCTCAATCTGTTCGATACGCCGTGGGCGGTGGCGCTGGCGCATTGCCTGTTCAACGTGCCGCTGGCGGTCTGGATCCTCGAAGGTTTCGTATCGAGTGTGCCACGCGAGATCGACGAGACCGCGTTTCTCGACGGCTATTCGTTCCCGCGCTTCTTCATCAAGATTCTGGTGCCCCTGATCGCCAGCGGCATCGGTGTCGCCGCGTTCTTCTGCTTCATGTTCTCCTGGGTCGAGCTGTTGCTGGCGCGGACGCTGACGTCGGTGAATGCAAAGCCGATCGCCGCGACCATGACGCGCACGGTGTCCGCCGCCGGGGTCGACTGGGGCCTGCTCGCCGCCGCCGGCGTGCTCACCATCATTCCCGGCGCGCTGGTGATCTGGTTCGTCCGCAATTACATCGCGCGCGGCTTTGCGCTGGGCAGGGTGTAGGGGAGGCCGTCATGGAACACATCGCATGGATGGCCTGGACGCTGCCGACCGCGATCTTTTTCGTGATGCTGGCGATGACGCTCACGGTCATGACGTGGCTCGCTGTCGTTTACCCGGAAGCCGAGCGCGTCGGCATCCTGCACATTCCGACCACACGCGGCGACCGCCTGTTCATTTCCCTGATTGTGACCGCTGTGATCCATCTGTTGTGGATCGGATTCGTCGGCACCGACACGATCCTGACCGTCCCGCTCGGAGAGGGCGTTGAAATCTCGAGCCTGTGGCTCGCCACTGCGATCTCGCTTGCTTCGGCCGTTGCGATCTTCCGCACCGTCTGAACACGCGAAGAAGAGCAGATCCGGGATCAACCCGGGCCAAAAAAGAAAGTGTGTTTGTCGCTGCAACCGGAGGACTCAACATGCGACTCTTGGAGAGACGGAACAACAGCTTCCTGACGATGACCAGCACAGCCGTGCTGATAGCGGCTTCGGTCGCGATGGCGGCGCCGGCGCATGCCGACGACGCAACCAACCAGCGATGGATCGACAGCGAATTCCAGCCCTCGACCTTGTCGAAGGCCGACCAGTTGAAGGAACTGCAGTGGTTCGAAAAGGCCGCAGCTCCCTTCAAGGGCATGGAAATCAACATCGTGTCGGAAACCATCACCACGCACGAGTATGAATCCAGGACGCTGGCGAAGGCCTTCACCGAAATCACCGGCATCAAGGTCAAGCACGACCTGATCCAGGAAGGCGACGTGGTCGAGAAGCTGCAGACCCAGATGCAGTCGGGCAAGAATGTCTATGACGGCTGGATCAACGACTCCGATCTGATCGGCACGCATTCGCGCTATAATCAGACGGTGATCCTGTCGGACTACATGACGGGTGAGGGCAAGGACGTTACCAACCCCGGCCTCGACGTCAACGACTTCATCGGAAAGTCCTTCACCACGGGTCCGGATGGCAAGCTCTATCAGCTCCCCGACCAGCAGTTCGCGAACCTCTATTGGTTCCGCTACGACTGGTTCTCCAATCCGGAGTACAAGGCCAAGTTCAAGGCCAAGTATGGCTACGATCTCGGCGTTCCCGTGAACTGGTCGGCCTATGAAGACATCGCCGAGTTCTTCACCAACGACATCAAGGAGATCAACGGCGTCCGTGTGTATGGGCACATGGATTACGGCAAGAAGGATCCCTCGCTCGGCTGGCGGTTCACCGACGCCTGGCTGTCGATGGCCGGCAACGGCGACAAGGGCATCCCGAACGGCAAGCCGGTCGACGAATGGGGCATCCGCATGGAAGGCTGCCGTCCGGTCGGCTCATCTGTCGAACGCGGCGGCGACACCAACGGTCCGGCGGCGGTGTACTCGATCACCAAATATCTCGACTGGATGAAGAAGTATGCCCCGCCGCAATCGCAGGGCATGACCTTCTCTGAAGCGGGTCCGGTGCCGGCGCAGGGTGCGATCGCCCAGCAGATCTTCTGGTACACCGCTTTCACCGCCGACATGGTGAAGCCTGGCATTCCGGTGGTGAACGCTGACGGTACGCCGAAGTGGCGGATGGCGCCGTCGCCGCACGGCTCGTACTGGAAGGAAGGCATGAAGCTCGGCTACCAAGACGCCGGATCGGCGACGCTGCTGAAGTCGACCCCGGCCGACCGCCGCAAAGCGGCCTGGCTCTATCTGCAGTTCATCGTCTCCAAGACGGTGAGCTTGAAGAAGAGCCATGTCGGTCTCACCTTCGTCCGTGAATCCGACATCTGGGACAAGAGCTTCACCGAGCGTGCGCCGAAGCTCGGCGGACTGATCGAGTTCTACCGCTCGCCCGCGCGCGTGCAGTGGACCCCGACCGGTAACAACGTGCCTGACTATCCGAAGCTGGCGCAATTGTGGTGGCAGAACATCGGCGACGCGTCGTCCGGTGCGAAGTCGCCTCAGGCGGCGATGGACTCGCTGGCGGCGGCCCAGGACTCGGTGCTCGAGCGTCTTGAGAAGTCGGGCGTGCAGGGAGCCTGCGGGCCGAAGCTGAACAAGAAGGAGAAGCCGGAATACTGGTTCGCCAAGTCGGAAAAGGACGGCAACATCGCGCCCCAACGCAAGCTGGCCAACGAGAAGCCGAAGGGCGAAACGGTCGACTACGACGCATTGATCAAGTCGTGGCCGGCCACCCCGCCGAAGCGGGCTTCGCTGAACTGAGGTATCTCCACATCGTCATGGCCGGGCCTGACCCGGCCATCCACGACAAAGCGAAAGGCCGGGAGTGATCCCGGCCTTTTTC
>CALROE020000335.1:0-2500 GCA_943369715.1 Bradyrhizobium ivorense | reverse complement strand
CGCCACCTTCACGAAGCCGAGCTTTTCGTCGTCATAGGGGCCGACCCATTCGGCCGCGTCGATGGTGCCCTTTTCCAGCGCAGGATAGATGTCACCCGCCGCGATCTGCTGCGGAACGCCGCCGACCTTGGCAATGATGGTGCCGGCAAATCCGCCGACGCGGAATTTCAGGCCCTTGAGATCCTCGGTCGACTTGATCTCCTTGCGGAACCAGCCGCCCATCTGCGCGCCGGTGCTGCCGGTCGGAACACCGAAGCAATTGTATTCCTTGAGCAGGTCGTTGAGCATGTTCATGCCGCCGTCGAACAACATCCACGACATGTGCTGCCGCGTGTTGAGCCCGAACGGCAGCGACGTGCCGAAAGTGAAGGCCGGATTCTTGCCCCAGTAATAATACAGCGCGGTGTTGCCCATCTCGACGGTGCCGTTCTGCACCGCGTCGAGAACCTGCAAGCCGCCGACGATTTCGCCGGCCGCGAAGGGCTGGATCTGGAACTTGTTGTCGGTCATGTCCGCGACGCGCTTGGCGAAAAATTCGACGCCGCCGTACAGCGTATCGAGGGATTTCGGCCAGCTGGCCGCCAGCCGCCACTTAATTTCAGGCATTGATTGTGCGATGGCGGGCGCGGCGACTGCGCTCGCGGCAAGACCTATACCGCCGGCCTTCAGAAATTGACGACGCTTCATATGCTTCCTCCTCTGTGTTTTCTTATGTCGCGTTATCGACGAGGGGCAACGATCTTGATTGTCGCTTTTGTAATCGCCGACGGTCGACTGAGATTGGTACCTGAATCCAGACCCCGAAAACAAACCCCAAAACAAGCCTATTGGCCTTTCCTGGGCACGACCGAAATCTGGACATCCCGAACCGCGGGCAGGATGACCAATCGGTTCCCAGGAATCAAGGGTGTCGCTTCGGCCCTCCGTCACGACGCAGGTGCGAACAGGCCCCGCAATGCTGCGCCTTCGACCAAAGTGCACGTTTGGCGGGCAGTATCGCGCGACGCCGCGGGCTGCCGCGTTCCGTCGTGATCTGCTAGGCAGGACCGGGAAATCGCACCGGAGCATGTGTGCATGGCGGGCAAGAAGGTCGTTATCGCGGGCGCCACGGGCCTGGTGGGAGGCGCCGCCTTGCGGCATTTCGGCGCCGCCGGCGGGACCGAAATGGTCGCGCTGTCGCGGCGGAAGCCGCGCCAACTCCACGGCGCCCGGCACGTCGCGGTGGACCTGACCGACCCCAACCAGTGTCAGCACGCGGCCGCGGAGTTGCGCGGCGCCACCCACCTCGTCTACGCCGCGCTCCATGAGGCGCCGAACCTGGTCGATGGCTGGCGCGATCCCGGCCAGATCAGCACCAATGACGCGATGCTGCGCAACCTGATGGAGGTTCTCGAGCCGGCCGCGCCGACGCTGCGCCATGTGGCGTTGCTGCAGGGCACCAAGGCCTATGGCGTCCATGTTCGCCCGCTCAAGGTTCCGGCGCGGGAAGGCCGCTCGGAAATGTACGAGCAGCCGAATTTCTACTGGGCGCAGGAGAATTTCCTGCGCGGATTGCAGCAGGGCAAAGCAGGACTTGGGAAGGCTTGGCACTGGAGCATACTGCGGCCGGTCCTGATCGTCGGCGAGGCGATGGGTGGAGCCATGGACCTGATCCCGCCGCTCGGCGTCTATGCCGCCATGCTGCGCGAGCAGGGCAGGGCGCTGGATTATCCCGCAGGTGCGGCGCGGGTGTCGCAGGCGGTCGACGTCGACCTGCTGGCGCGGGCCATCGCCTGGACCGGCGAGGCGGAGGCGGCGCGCAACGAAGCATTCAACGTCACCAATGGCGACGTCTTCACCTGGGAAAACGTCTGGCCGGCGATCGCGGAAGCGCTGGACATGAAGCCGGGCAGCAACGTTCCGCTGTCGCTGGCGCAGACCTGGCCGCAATGGGTCGCGCCATGGGAGGCGCTGCGGCGCAAGCATGATCTGATATCGCCCGGCCTCGAAGCCTTCGTCGGCCTGTCGTTCCAATACGCCGACTACACCATGCGCTATGGCCAGACCGAACCGGGGCCGCCCGCGCTCGTCTCGACCGTGAAGATCAACCAGGCCGGTTTTACCGAGATGATGGACACCGAAGTGATGTTCCAGAAATGGTTCAGGCAGGCGCGGGCGAGCCGGCTGTTGCCTTAGGCTCTTGTCGCAAATGCCGCCTCCATCGCCTTGCGGGTCTTGATGGTGTCGTTGTTGGCATCGAATTCGACATCGTCCCAGCGCACCACTTCGCCATGGGCGACGTCGTTCTTCAGCTTCAGGCGGTGCGCAAGCCCGATCGGCAGGGCGCCCGCGGCCAGGCTGGCCGCCGCCGGCATCAGTTTGCCCCACACCGTGTAGCCGCCTTCGCCGTCGAGCATTTCGCCGGCGCGCAGCTGGCGTTTTGCGACCGAGGCGACGTCGCCCCTGAATCCGTATGGCTGACCGGTGGGCTCGCCGCGCAATGCCGCCGACAGGATCGAGA
>CALROE020000334.1:0-4971 GCA_943369715.1 Bradyrhizobium ivorense | reverse complement strand
GGGAAGCCGCCCTGGGCGGCCAACGCATCGTAGCCGCGGCGCGGATGCTGGCGTACTTCGCTCACTTCCGCTGATGTCAGCGTTCCCGGCTTGTCGAGGATATCAACGGGAATGAAGGCCTTGCCGACATCATGCAGCAGGGCGGCGCGCGCCAGCCGGCGCTGATCGTCGTCGCGCATGCCGAGATGCTGCGCGAACGCGACGGCAAAGCCGGTGACGAACAGGCAATGGCGATAGGTTTCGGTGTGGTGGCAACCGACCGTGGTCAGCCATTCGCGCAGCGACGAGTGCTTGATGGCCTTGAGAATTTTGCTTTCGGCCGCCACGATGTCGCTGAACTGCAGCGGCATGCCCTGGGGAAGTTTCTCGAACATCTTGACCAGCACCGCATGCGCGGCCTCGACGCCCCGGTTCAGCGCCTTGCCGCGATCGGTGGCGTCATATCCGTGAGTGTCGGGAAACGCCGCGCGGATGCGCTGCAGAATGGCCTGCGCATCGAACGGCCTTGCGATGGTATCGGTGGCGCCGAGCGCCCAGGCCTGCATCGAACCATGATGCAGCGCGTCGGCCAGGACGAACAGCCGCGGCATCGCGCGGTAGGACTCCGAGCGCAGCTTGTTGCGCACCAGCTGGACGCATTCGGGCGACCGCAGATTGATGTCGACCACGACACCCGCGAACTGGCCGGGCGCGTCGGGAAGATCGGCCATCGAGACGGTATCGACCTCGCTCACCGTCCGCAGGATGCCGGCCAATTCGCTGCTCTGATCGCTCCGGTCCGACGCCAGCAGCAGCCTGCGTTTGGACGAAGACTTGGGGGCTGGAACTGTCATGGACCCTCGGTATGGCGGCGGTGAATTTGCAACCGAGGCTACACGACGAGGAGTTCTTCGAGGCTTAATGGGTATTGTGAATGCGAAGCTGATGCGAACGTTACAAGTTTAACGATTGGGGCGGCGTGAGGTTTGGCGCTGCGAAGCATTCCCACAAGCAAGACTTGTCGTCGCCCGGCTTGAGCGGGCGATCCAGCACGCCGAAGCCTCTCGATTCTATCGCTGACGTCTCTGGAATACCGGGTCGCCCGGTCATAGGCGAGCGGAAGCGACGCCGTCCTTCGGACGGCTATGCCGGGCGGTGACAGCGGTATTTGTGCGAACGGCGCCGACTTCCATTTCAATATCTCAACCAGCAGATATGCGTCCGCATCCTCGCGGCATGACTTGCCCGAGGTTTGCATGTCGTTGTCCCTCGAACGGGAGGGAGCAGGGAATGCCGGATGCGCGCTGCACCCGCGGTCTCGTGTGCGAAGTCGTGCAAAAAAGCTGCACACGAGCATACAGGGCAGCGGAGAACATCCGACATTCCCTGCGCAATGGCTTTACGGCTTATACGTACTCTCCCCGGTGAGCTTCGCTCTTTTGCCACCGTCGCCTGCGAACGAGTTCGCAAGCTTGACGCCAGCCTTGCGGCGCCAGGACCACACGATTTTGCCGTACGCATCGACACCGCTCGTCTGCGCGCCTGAAAACCGCTCACGGAGTTGATCCCGCCCTGCGATCCCTTTCCGCGCCCGATGCCGCTGCGTCCACCGCATCCCGTCCCAACGTTCGGTGACGATGGCCAACGCCCCTTCCAAAGGGGACAGGATGGCGTGATTCGTAACGGTGATTTGCCCTTCTGGAAAAGCGAAATTTTACCCGACGGGTTGATTTGTCGCATCGCGTCGGGTCAATCCGGAGCGCCGGTGAGGCAGCTCGTGGGATGGGTTGAGCTCTTTGCGAAACCCATGATCGCTTTTTGCCTTCGCAAGAGGAAGCATCGGCCGCTTCCATCTGCCCACAAGGCGGGTGTAGTCTGTTGCTGCAGGGCGTCCAGTTGGACCGCATGTCCGCGACGTCGTTCGGACTGTAGAGGGAGCGTCATGAAACTTCCCCGCCGCACATTCTTGCATCTGGCCGTGGGCGCTGCCGCGTTGTCCGCGGCGCCCCGCATTCCGCGGGCGCAAGCCTATCCGTCTCGGCCGGTGCGCATCGTCGTCGGCTTTGCCGCCGGCGGGGCTACCGACATCCAGGCGCGCCTGATGGGTCAATGGCTGTCGGATCGCCTCGGCCAGCAATTCATCATTGAGAACCGCGCCGGCGCCAGCGGCAACATCGGAACCGAGGCGGTCGCCAAAGCGCCCGCGGATGGCTACACGCTGCTGCAAATCGTGACCCCGCACGCGATCAATGCCGCGCTCTACAGCAATCTCAATTTCGACTTCATCCGCGACATCGCGCCGGTGATTTGCGCCGCGCGGCTGGCCTACGTCGTCGTGGTGCATCCGTCGGTCCCCGCTACGACGATCCCCGAATTCATCGCTTACGCCAAAGCCAACCCGGGCAAGATCAACTACGGATCGGCCGGCCCCGGCACCCCGCAAAACATTGCTTGCGAACTCTTCAAGATGATGGCCGGAGTGGATTTGGTCCACGTCCCCTATCGCGGCGGCGCGCCAGCGGCCACCGATCTGGTCGCCGGGCACCTGCAGGTGATTTTCGCCCCGGTGTCGGAGTCGATCCAGCACATCAAGGCCGGCGCGCTGCGCGCTTTGGCGGTAACGACCGCGGCCCGTCTGGACGTATTGCCGGACGTTCCAACGGTGGCAGACTTCGTGCCTGGTTATGAGGCCAGCGGGTTTGCGGGCATCGGCGCGCCCAAAAACACCCCGGCCGACATCATCGATTTGCTGAACAAGGAGCTCAATGCCGGCCTCGCCGACAGCAAAGTCAGAGCCAGGATCGTCGAGCTGGGCGGCTCCGTGGCCGGGGGCACGCCTGCGGAATTCGGGAAGATCATCTCGGAAGCCACCGAAAAGTGGGCGAAGGTGATCAAGTTCGCGGGCATCAAGGCCGAATAGCTCGCGTAGGGGGGTCTCTTTAACCCGCCGATCCCTACGAGATGGCGGATTAAAGGGAATCCGCCCTACGGACCTGCAATCCCATTGCGCGCACGATGCCGCCGTGTCCATCCCATCCCAACGTTCGGTGACGATGGCCAACGCCCCTTCCGCGCCGGGCGGAAGGATCGTCCGCGGCGGCGAAATTGGGCATTTCCCCTCGGCGGACGGATCGCGCTAGAATAGGGTCAACGAGAGACATTCAAAGAATCGCAGGGACATCGCGATGCCAAAACTCAACCGTGACGGGGTCGACATCTACTACGAGGTCCACGGCTCGGGTCCGCCGCTGCTGCTGACCCACGGCTACTCATCGACCGGCGAGATGTGGCAGGGCCAGATCGAGGCGCTGTCGAAGCATCACCAGCTCATCGTGTGGGACATGCGCGGCCACGGCCGCTCCGGCTATCCCGACGATCCCGCCGCCTACAGCGAGGCGGCCACGGTGGCCGACATGGCAGCATTGCTCGACAAGGTCGGCGCGGCCAGCGCCATCGTCGGCGGGCTGTCGCTCGGCGGCTACATGTCGCTGGCCTTTTGCCGCGCGCATCCACAGCGGGTGCGCGCGCTGCTGATCATCGATACCGGACCGGGTTTTAAAAAGGACGAGGCCCGCGAGGCCTGGAACAAGCGCGCGTACGAGACCGGCGACCGTTTCGAGCGCGAGGGCCTCGCGGTGCTGAAGTCGGCCAGCCGCGAACGCTCCGAGGTGAGCCATCGCGACGCCTCGGGACTGGCGCGCGCCGCGCGCGGCATGCTGACCCAGCGCGACCCCCGCGTGATCGAATCGCTGCCCGACATCAAGGTGCCGGCGCTGGTGGTGGTCGGCGCCGACGATACCCCGTTCCTCGCCGCCTCCGACTACATGGCGGCGAAGATTCCGGGGGCTGCCAAAGTGGTGATCCCCGCTGCCGGCCACGCCGTCAACATCGACCAGCCGCAGGCGTTTATCGATGCCGTACTGCCCTTCCTCGACGGCCTCGATGCCAGGCAAACGCAAAAGGCGGCTTCATGAGAGCACTGGTTACAGCGGCTTTCGCTGCCATGGCGCTGTCGGGTGCCGCTGACGCGCAGGGCCTGCCGGCGTTCGGCGGCCCCTACCCGCCGCCCTTCGTCGCGACGCTCTCGAACAATACGCCGCTGGCCTTCGGCATGGATGCCGCGGATGCCGCGCGCGCGCTCGGCCTGCCTCTCAATTACATCAGGGGACGCCCGGGCAACGAAATCTTCCTGGCATTCCGCGACATCGGCGGCAGCGGATTGTTTCCGCACCGCCACCGGCTCTATCTGCAATTCCGCGGCGGCCGGCTGGCCGGCTGGAAGGGCGATTGGGGCCATAACTGGATGTGGCAATAGCGGCGGACGGGCCGCACCGTTTCCGCTCCCGACCGTTCGCCAAGAAGATCAACCCTCAACCAAGGGATAGCCCGTGGGACAACGAATAAAACTGACGGCCTCGGACCATTTCGAGCTGGGCGGCTATCGCGCCGACCCCAAGGGCACGCCGAAGGCGGCCGTGGTGGTGATCCAGGAAATCTTTGGCGTCAATCACCACATCCGCGCGGTCTGCGATCGTCTCGCAGCCGAAGGCTATGTCGCGATCGCGCCCGCGATCTTCGATCGCACCGAGCCCGATTTCCAGTGCGGCTATTCGTCGGACGAGGTGGCGACGGCGCGCAAGTTCATCGCCAATCCCGACTGGGCGGCAATGCTGCGCGACACCCAGGCCGCAATCGATGCCGTCAGGAATGTCGGCCCGGTCGGCATCATCGGCTTCTGCCTCGGCGGCAGCATCGCCTATGCCGCCGCCACGAAACTGTCGGGCCTGAAGGCGGCGATCGGCTATTACGGCGGCGCCATCGTCCGCTTCGCCGACGACAAGCCGAAGGCGCCGACGCAACTGCATTTCGGCGAGAAGGACGCGGGGATTCCGCTTGATGATGTCGAGACCATCAGGACAAAACGGCCTGAGGTCGAAATCCATGTCTATCCCGGCGCGCAGCACGGCTTCCACTGCGACGAGCGGGCCAGTT
>CALROE020000333.1:0-4983 GCA_943369715.1 Bradyrhizobium ivorense | reverse complement strand
GGTTTGGTGGCGGCTTTAGGGGCTGTTTTCGGCATGGCCGAAACTTAGGGATTTTTGCGCGGATTGACAGCCTTGGACCGGGGTTGTGCCGTGATTTTTGTCTCAGCCGGCCATCTCCGGAATGAGTTGCATCGACCGCCGTTCCATGTCCCGGTGCGGAGACAGTACCCCCGAGGGAACCGGATATGGCCACGCAACTCGACGAACTCATGGACAAGTTGCGCCAGATTCAGGCCGATATCGAGGTCGAACTGGCAAAACGTCGGGAAGAGCTGCGCTTCCATCTCGAAAACCGCCGGATCGTGTTCGAGAAGGAAGTGCTGCGGATTCACCGCGAGCTCAAGACGCGGGCCACGCGCTATCTCATCGACGCCAATCCGCTGATGATCCTCAGCGCGCCGGTGATCTATTCGCTGCTTATCCCGATCGCATTGGTGGACCTCTGGGTCATGGCCTACCAGGCGATCTGCTTCCCGATCTACAAGATTCCGAAAGTGCGGCGCCGCGACTATCTGGTGTTCGACCGCCACCATCTCGCCTATCTCAACATCATCGAGAAGATCAATTGCGCCTATTGCTCCTACGCCAACGGCGCGATTGCCTTCGTGCGCGAGGTGGCGGCGCGCACCGAGGTCTACTGGTGCCCGATCAAGCACGCCCGCCGCGTGCTCGGTCCGCATCCGCACTATCAGGGTTTTGCGGATTTCGGCGACGCGAAGGCGTTTCGCGGCAAGCTGACCGAGATGAAGGATGGTGTGAAGATCGAGGGGGCGTGAATGCGCTCAGGTTGTCGTCACCCGCCAACGGGTCGGCCAAATGGCCGCCCGATGACAGGCTCCGGCGGGTGACCCAGTATCCCAGAGGCGTTCGTGACAAGCTGAGAGGTCACGGCGTACTGGGTCGCCCGGTCAAGTGCCGGGCGATGACAGTTGCGAGTGTTGCAAGTTTAAGAACTACTCCGCCGCTTGCAGCGCCGGCCGCGCCTGCTTCGGCACGACCCAGAATGCGGGCGGGCGTTCGAACAGGAAATTCGCGCCGGCCGCAAGGGCGACCCGCCAGATTGCTATCGCACCGGCGACGCCGACGACCGTGACGACAAGCGATATCGTCCCGATGTCGTGAATCAAACCGGTCTTCAACAACAGCGTCCGCGTCGCTGCCATCGGCAGGAAGAAGGCGAGATAGATGACGATGGAATGCTCGCCGCAGTAGCGCAGGAAATTCAGCCACTGCATGCGCGCCAGCAGCGTGCCCATGGTGACGATGGCCAGCGCGCCGGCGAGCCCGAGCGCCAGCGAGACCACCGGCCATTCGCTGACACCCAGTTCGACCAGGCCGCCATTGACGATCGTCCACAGTGCCAGGCTCGCGAGCGCCCAGCCGGGACGCGCCCGGGCGCGGTCGGACCATGCGAACACATAGCCCGCGAGCCAGTAGCCGGAATAGAAATAGACGAAGCGCGCGGCGAACTCGTCGATCACGGTCCAGCCGGTCGAGATGTGCGCGGCCTCCAGCAGCGCCGCCACGGCCCAGATGGCGAGCGGCGGCATGTGGCGTGTGGCCTTGCAGACCACGAAGCACACCGGCAGCAGATAGATGAACCACAATGTGCCGAACGGCTCGATCAAGGATTGCAGGTACATCAGGCCGACATGGGCCCAGCCGCTCTCGGCGGCAAAGGAGGGCGCCTTGAAGCCGAACTGGATGGTCACCCACAGCAGATAGAAATAGGCGAAGTGCACCACCTTGCGGTCGAGATAGGTGCGCCAGTCGCGGTCGATCACGACCGCCAGGAACAGCCCGGAGATCAGGAAGAAATCCGGCATCCGGAACGGTTTGGCGAATGCGACCAGGAAATGCATGAAGCCGGTCTGCCCGGTGGCCGCCTCGACCCCCAGCACCGAATGCATCATCACCACCATGACGATGCAGATACCCTTGGCGTAGTCGACCCAGTCGATGCGCGGCGCTGACTGCCCTGCAGCCGGGGAACGCTCGGTCACGGCGGATGTACCGTTTGGTGTCATCGGTGTCCCTTTTCGGCGCGGATTGGGGGCATCTTCGGGCCCTAAAGTTTCGATTGCCTTATTCCTATCAAGGAATGTGCCGTTCCCGCGCCGATGTGATCCTCCCCGGGGGCTTCCGGGCGGGTTTTCCTTGTCACAGGAAAATGCTCTAAGACGCGGCGAAAGCCTTGGCGTGAGGACGCGCTTCGCGCTTTTGGGCGCGGAGACGCGCCTTGCGCTTCTGCGTTAACCATGACGATTTGGATATTTCATGCGCATTGCCATGATCGGCACCGGCTATGTGGGACTGGTTTCCGGCGCCTGCGTCGCGGTTTTCGGCCACCAGGTCACCTGCGTCGACAAGGACGTCGACAAGATCGCCAGCCTGCGCCGCGGCGAGATCCCGATTTTCGAGCCCGGGCTCGATGCGCTGGTCGCCGCCAATGTGAAGGCCGGGCGGCTGGATTTCACCACCGATCTCGCCGCACCGGTAGCCGCGGCCGATGCGGTGTTCATCGCCGTCGGCACGCCGTCGCGGCGCGGCGACGGCCACGCCGATCTGAGCTACGTGCACACTGCCGCGCGAGAAATCGCCGCGGCGCTTTCCGGCTTCACGGTGGTGGTGACAAAATCGACCGTGCCGGTCGGCACCGGCGACGAGGTTGAGCGGCTGATTCTCGAAGCCAATCCGTCGGCCGAGGTCGCGGTCGCCTCCAATCCGGAATTCCTGCGCGAGGGCGCGGCAATCCGCGACTTCAAGTTTCCCGACCGCATCGTGGTCGGCACGTCGGACGAGCGGGCGCGAAAGGTGCTTGGCGACATCTACCGGCCGCTGTCGCTGAACCAGGCGCCGCTGATGTTCACGGCGCGGCGCACGGCAGAACTGATAAAGTACGCTGCCAACGCCTTCCTTGCCACCAAGATCACCTTCATCAACGAGATCGCCGATCTCGCCGAAAAGGTCGGGGCCGATGTGCAGGAAGTCGCGCGCGGCATCGGGCTCGACAACCGGATCGGCTCGAAGTTTTTGCACGCCGGCCCGGGCTTCGGCGGGTCCTGCTTCCCGAAGGACACCCGCGCGCTGGTAAAGATCGCGCTCGACCACGACGTCCATTTGCGGATCGTCGAGGCGGTGCTGGCAGTCAACGACAACCGCAAGCGCGCGATGGCGCGCAAGGTGTCGAACGCGGCCGGCGGCAGCCTGCGCGGCAAGACCGTCGCCGTGCTCGGCCTCACCTTCAAGCCCGACACCGACGACATGCGCGAGGCGCCCTCGATCCCGCTGGTGACCGGGCTGCTCGACATGGGCGCCAAGGTGCGCGCGCACGATCCCGTCGGCATGGAGCAGGCGCGCCGCGAATTGCCCGATATCGAATATTGCGACGATCCCTATGAGTGCGTGCGCGGTGCCGACGCCATGGTGGTGGTGACCGAATGGGTGCAGTACCGCACGCTCGATCTGGAGCGGCTGAAGAGCGAGCTGGCGCAGCCGGTCGTGGTCGATCTGCGCAACATCTACCGCCCCGAGGACATGGCGGCGCTGGGGTTTATTTATGAGAGCGTCGGTCGCGGGGCGATCTGAGCCGCAGAGCTGATGCAAGTGTTGCTGTCATACCCCGCGCAGGCGGGGTATCCAGTACGCCGCGCTTCTTTGGTTCTATCACGGGCGTATCTGGAATACTGGATCACCCGCCTTCGCGGGTGATGACGGATGAGAAAGTTTGCCCCGCAGTTTCGACACCCCGCTCCCGATCGACGCCGTGCTGGACCAGCTGTCCCGCACGCTCGCCGACAACAACGCCGCAGTGCTGGTGGCGCCGCCCGGCGCCGGCAAGACCACGCGGGTGCCGCTGGTGCTGCTCGACGCGCCGTGGCTGCGGGGCAAGAAAATCATCATGCTGGAGCCGCGCCGGATCGCGGCCCGCGCCAGCGCCGAGCGCATGGCCAAGACGCTGGGCGAACGCGCCGGCGAGACCGTCGGCTACCGCGTCCGCTTCGGCTCCAAAGTCTCGCGCGCCACCAAAATCGAGGTTGTCACCGAGGGCATCTTCTCGCGGCAGATTCTCGACGATCCGGAATTGTCCGGCGTCGCCGCGGTGCTGTTCGATGAATTCCACGAGCGTTCGCTCGATGCCGATCTCGGCCTGGCGCTGGCGCGTGACGCGCAGGTCGGCTTGCGCGAGGATCTGCGGATTCTGGTGATGTCGGCGACGCTGGACGGGGCGCGGGTGGCAACACGGCGCGGCGATGCGCCGGTTATATCCTGCGAGGGCCGCGCTTTCCCGGTGGAGACCCGCTATCTCGGCCGCAAGGCCGATGCGCCGCTGGAGCGGCAGATGGCCGATGCGATCGCGATGGCGCTGCGCGCCGATCCGGGCTCGGTGCTGGCGTTTCTGCCGGGTGCCGCAGAAATCCGCCGCACGCAAAACTTTCTCGGCGAGCGAATCCACGACGCGTCGATCGAGATCGTGCCGCTGTTCGGCGCGCTCGACGCCGCCGTGCAGGACCGCGCCATTGCGCCGGCGCCGAAAGGCCAGCGCAAGGTGGTGCTGGCGACCTCGATCGCGGAGACTTCGCTGACCATCGAGGGCGTCCGCATCGTGGTGGATTCCGGCGTGGCGCGGGTGCCGCGCTACGAGCCGGACATTGGCCTCACGCGGCTGGAGACCGTGCGCGCCTCGCGCGCAGCGGTCGATCAGCGACGTGGCCGGGCCGGACGCACCGAGCCCGGCGTCTGCTACCGGTTGTGGGACGAGCCGCAGACCGCGTCGCTTGCGGCCTATACCCAGCCCGAAATCCTTTCCGCCGATTTATCCTCGCTGGTGCTCGACCTCGCGCAATGGGGCGTCAGCGATCCCGCCACGCTGGCGTTTCTCGATCCGCCGCCGGCGCCGGCGCTGAAGGAGGCGCGCAGCCTGCTCGGCGAACTCGGCGCGCTCGATTCCGACGGCCGGATCACCGCGGAAGGCAAGAGCCT
>CALROE020000332.1:0-4984 GCA_943369715.1 Bradyrhizobium ivorense | reverse complement strand
CATCCCGCGCGGGTCGGCGCAAATGCGGCTGGCCGCGCTGCTCTCGCAAGGCAAAATGGCCCGCTCGTTGCCGGGAGCGGGCCATTGGCCGGGCCGATCAGACGACCGTCAGGCGGACATCCACATTGCCGCGGGTGGCGTTGGAGTAGGGACAGACCTGGTGTGCCTTCGCGACCAGCGCCTCGGCGTCGGCGCGTTCGAGACCCGGCAGGGAAACCGCCAGGTCGATGTCGAGGCCGAAACCGCCTTCCGAGCGCGGTCCGATGCCGACGGTGGAGGTCACGGAAGCGTCCGCGGGGACCTTCGGGCCGCCCCCGGCCGCCACGGCCTTCATCGCGCCGATGAAGCAGGCGGCATAGCCGGCGGCGAACAGTTGCTCGGGGTTGTTGCCGGCGCCGCCGCCGCCACCGAGTTCCCTGGGGGTGGCAAGCTTCACGCTGAACGCGCCGTCGAGCGTGGCGGCGGTGCCGTCGCGGCCGCCGGTGGCCTTGGCGGTGGTTTTGTAGAGGACTTTTACCGACATCGGGTTTCTCCTTAAAGGGAAAGGGGGTTCCTTCATTTGTATTGTGCACAATTGAATTTTGCACAATACAAAAAATCGTGAGCGCGCAATCTAATTGGCTACAATTGATCTTGGGCCGGTCCGGGCCCACATTGCCGCAGGGCAGTGAGCTGCCGTGACCATGAGGATGCAAATGGCCAGAAGACCCGCGGCGGACTTGCCGCTGCTGCTCGGCAACCAGCTCTGCTTTGCGGTCTATTCCACCGCGCACGCCTTCAACCGGGCCTACAAGCCGCTGCTCGACCGGCTGGGCCTGACCTATCCGCAATACCTGGTCATGCTGGTGCTGTGGGAGCGCGACGGCGTGGCGGTCAAGGACATCGGCGAACGGCTCATGCTGGATTCCGGCACGCTGACCCCGCTGCTGAAGCGGCTCGAAGCGGCGGAACTGGTCAAGCGCACCCGGAGCACCGAAGACGAGCGCCAAGTGCTGATCGCACTGACGCTCCGGGGCCAGGCCCTCAAGGAAAAAGCCAGGGCGGTGCCCGAGGCAATCCTCGCCGCGTCGAATTGCTCGGTCGCCGAGCTATTGGCGATGAAGAATGAGCTGATCGCGTTGCGGGACCGGCTCAATGTTGCGCTGGGGGAGTAGGGGGGCGGGCGCTGGAGCCTAATGCCGTCATCGCGAGGAGCGTAGCGACGAAGCGATCCAATTTGCTGCGGCAAAGCTGGATTGCTTCGCTTCGCCCGCAATGACGGAAGATGGTTCAGGTAGCACGCGTAGCCCGAAGGGCGAAGCGTGGTGGAGCCAGGCGGGATCGAACCGCCGACCTCTTGCATGCCATGCAAGCGCTCTCCCAGCTGAGCTATGGCCCCGTAACTCTAGTTCTTTGCCACGATCCACTTGGAAAACCGGGTACCGCTATTCGCTAATGCGGCCTTTCGGTTCGGATCATGCTCCCCGCGTGCCTTGGGCGACTCGCGGGGAAAAACCCTGAACACAGTTCAGGGCCGATCTCAAGTCTCTTCGTCGGTGCCGACGTCGCCGATGATGTCGGTGACGTCCTCATCGCCCTCTTCGTCGTCGGCGATGAAGGTGGAATCGTCATCGTCGTCGTCTTCGATGGTCTCGTCGACCTCGATGTCGTCCTCGGATTCCGGAACGGCGGTCTTGACCTTGCCGGTATTCTCCTCGGCATCGGCTTCCTCGAGCGGCACCAATTCTTCGGCCTCGGCGGGCTCCACGGCTTCTGCGGCGGAAGCGGCGGACGCGGCAGCCGCAGCGCGCGCTGCGGCGTCGGCGCGGGTCCGCGGCGGCGGAATCGGCGCAATCGGCACCACCTCGCCGGTGTAGGGTGAGATCACCGGGTTCTTGTTGAGGTCATAAAACTTCTTACCCGTCGTCGGGCAAATGCGTTTGGTTCCGAGATCGGATTTGGCCACGTGGGGAGTCCTGGGAATTTGTCGAAAAACGGTGCTTCACTTGGCTAGTTGCCACGCCCCTGTCAATAGCGCTCTGCGCGCATTCCGACATGGCGTGACGTGGCGCCGGCCATGTGATACCTGCCGCCCCGCGCAGAGGACACAATCTTGACCCAATCCGACCAGCCTACGCCGCTTGAATCCCGCGCCAGCGGCCCCCTGACCGGAAAAGTCCGTGTTCCCGGCGACAAGTCGATTTCGCACCGTGCGCTGATTTTAGGCGCGCTGGCAGTCGGCGAAACCAGGGTTTCGGGCCTGCTCGAGGGCGAAGACGTGCTCAACACCGCCAAATCGATGCGGGCGTTGGGCGCGAAAGTGGAGCGAACCGGCCCGTTTGCCTGGGTCGTGCATGGGGTCGGCGTCGCCGGGTTCGTGCAGCCGCAGGCCCCGCTCGATTTCGGCAATTCCGGCACCGGCTGCAGGCTGGTGATGGGAGCCGTGGCCGGCTGCCCGATCACGGCCGTCTTCGACGGCGACGCCTCGCTGCGCTCGCGGCCGATGCGGCGGGTGCTCGATCCCCTGGAATTGATGGGCGCCAGGGTCGTGGCCAGCGGCGAAGGCGGACGTCTGCCAATGACGCTGCAGGGCGCGCGCGATCCCCTGCCGATCCTGTACCGCACGCCGGTGGCCTCCGCCCAGATCAAGTCCGCGGTGCTGCTGGCGGGGCTGGCGGCCCCGGGAATCACCACCGTGATCGAGACCGAGGCCAGCCGCGACCATACCGAACTGATGCTGAAGCACTTTGGGGCGCAGATCGTCTCCAAGCCCGATGGCAGCCATGGCCGCAAGATCGCACTGACGGGCCAGCCGGAACTCCATGGCGCCGGTGTCGTGGTGCCGGCCGATCCGTCGTCGGCGGCGTTTCCGATCGTCGCGGCGCTGATTGTCGAGGGCTCCGACCTCGTTCTGTCTGACGTCATGACCAATCCGCTGCGCACCGGCCTCTTTACGACGTTGCGCGAAATGGGCGCCTCGATCGAGGAAAGCCAGGTTCGCGGCGATGCCGGCGAGCCGATGGCCCAGTTTCGGGTTCGCGCCTCGAAACTGCGCGGTGTCGAGGTGCCGCCGGAGCGCGCGCCTTCGATGATCGACGAATATCTGGTGCTGGCGGTGGCGGCCGCCTTCGCCGAAGGCACCACCATCATGCGCGGCCTGCAGGAATTGCGGGTCAAGGAATCCGACCGGCTGGAAGCCACCGCCGCCATGCTGCGCGTCAACGGCGTCCAGGTCGAGATCGTCGGCGACGATTTGATCGTTGAAGGCAAGGGCCATGTGCCCGGCGGCGGCCTGGTCGCCACCCATATGGATCATCGCATCGCGATGTCGGCGCTGGTGATGGGGCTGGCCTCCGACAAGCCGGTCAAGGTCGACGACACCGCCTTCATCGCCACCAGCTTTCCGGATTTCATCCCGATGATGCGCGGGCTCGGCGCGGAGTTTTGATGAGGGGTTCGTGATGGCTGCAGCCTTCGACCGGGACGCGTTGCTGGACGCCTTCGACCAGATCGGTCGCGCGGCGGTCAAGGCTGGAACGAAGCTGCAGATCGCGGTCTACGGCGGCTCCGCGCTGATGCTGGCGAGCAACTTTCGCTTTGCCACGGAGGATGTCGATGTCTCCCAACTTGCACATCCGCTACCCGATTGGCTGGCGGTAGTCGTGCACGACATCGCCGAGAAAAACCGTTGGCAGGACGACTGGTTCAATGACGGGGTCGCATTCCATCTCAGTTCGCTCGCGGATCGCGCGATCGACCATCTGGAGTTTGGGACGTTCCCGCGGGACGGCACTCCGCCGGGACTTGCGGTTTCGGTGCCATCGGCAGAATACTTGCTCGCGCTGAAGCTCAAAGCGGCGCGGATCCTGGACCCGATCCGCGGTGAGATCGAGCGGCTCGATATTCTCAATCTGATGCAAGTTGTCGGCATCTCGACGGTAGAGGACGCAATAGCGTTGCTTGGAAAATATTTTCCGGTAAGTGCCGCTTCTTCTGAGAAGCAGCGATTTCTATTGAAGAACATGAACCGTGAGGGAGGGATCGATGCGCCCAAATACCCTCGCTGACGCCGTGGAAAGAATTCAGGCCGGCTCACCTCGCGATGCCGTCCTTGCTGAATTCGTCGACACGTTCGATTTGGCGAAAACCGATCAGGATCGCTACGCGTCGATCGAGCGGGAGCCGAAATTGACCGGCGACGTCAGGCTTGATGCGCTGGTGGGCGCGATCGCCGAATATCTGGCCAAGCAGCGCCGGCTCGGTCGTGTTCCCCACTGGGCAGCCGACCCGGCGCGTCGGCTGACAAGCCCCTGGTTTACGACGGCCTCGCCGTCAGACGCCATGCGGGAATACCTGACCTTCGCCAGCCCGGCCGAATTCGCGTCGCGCAACATTTTCACCGAGGAACGGCCGCTGCGGCGCGCCCGTGGCCCGCAACCAGCCAAGATATAGGCAACTTAGACAGGCCAGCATGATCATCGCCATCGACGGACCCGCGGCCTCGGGCAAGGGCACGCTCGGCAAGCGGCTCGCCCATCATTACGGCTATCGTCACCTCGATACCGGCGTGATTTATCGCGTGGTGGCCAAGGCGCTGCTGGATGCCGGGGCCGACCTGACCGACGAGAACCTCGCGGTCGCTGCCGCGCGGGAACTCGACCCCGAAAAGTTCGGAAATCCTGATCTCAAGACCCAGTTGGTGGGCGAGGCCGCCTCGGTGGTCTCGGCCATCCCCCGGGTAAGGGAAGCATTGATCAATTTTCAGCGCCAGTTCGCCGCCGATCCGCCCGGCGCGGTGCTCGATGGCCGCGATATCGGCACCGTGATCTGCCCGCAGGCCGATGTGAAGATTTTCGTCATCGCCGACCCCAAGGTCCGGGCCCGGCGCCGGACCCTGGAGGCCCAGGCGCGGGGCGAGCCCGCCGACGAGGCCGCGGTGCTGGCGGATATCCTCAGGCGCGACGAGCGCGACCAGAACCGGGCCACGGCGCCCCTGGTCGCGGCC
>CALROE020000331.1:0-4987 GCA_943369715.1 Bradyrhizobium ivorense | reverse complement strand
CGCGGTGGAGAGCAAGGCGCTGCTGAGGCCCGTCGTTTGGCTGCCGACCGAACCGGCCGGATTGGTATTGCCAAAATTCTGAAACTGGAAATCGCCCTGGCCGAAGGTGCGGACCACGCCATATTCGGTGGCGGTGCGGGTATCGACCGTCAGCGCCATGCGCGAGCGGCCGAGGAACTGATCGCGGAAGCGGTTCTGCTGGCCGAGATCGCCGTTCCAGGCCGGCGCTCCATGCGCCCCGCCGTTGAAGGTAATGTCGGCGCGCAGATAGCCGCCGAGCTTGATGCAGGTGTCGGTGCCCGGGATGTAGAAGAAGCCGGCGCCGTAGAGCGAGCAGATCCTGACATACTCGACCGCCTTGGCCTTGACCGGAAGGTCGGCCGCCTGCGCGCCGCTGACGAGCATCAGCGCAGCCGCCGAGCCGAGGACGAGATTCTTGATCGCCATGGAAGTCCCCTGATTCGCATTTCATGCAGATGCATGTGTCAGAGGTCACTAACGCAAAAACCCTTACCGGCAATAACAAGGCCGTGAGCAGCCCGCATTTGGCCAGTTGCTGTGTTCTTTGCGCCACGTCCGGCAAAATACGGGTTTGATCTTCGCGGGGCGGGTCAGACAGCAAGAATATTTTGCAGCGGCGAGGTACGCTCGACCACAAGCATGATTTGGGTCAATCGTATTCACTCAACCGAGCTTATGTGGTTGAGATGTGTCCTCCGGCCGGCCAGCAAATGAACTCCGTCGATACCTCCCGTCCGCCCCTGAAGATTCGAAACGTCAATCTGGATACCGGACGCGAGAACGTCGTCGTCATTTCGCGGCAGTCGAAAGCGCTGCGCCCGGAGATTTTCAGCGGTTTCAGCCGGGTCGAACTGCGCCGAAACTCGAGGGTATTGCTGGCCACTCTGCTGATCACCGACGACGATGCCCTGGTCGGCCCCGATGAAATCGGCCTTTCCGAACCGGCGTTCCGGCGCTTCGCCGAACCTGTCGGCAGCCTGGTGGCGGTCACCCCCGCTGCGCCGCCTGAAAGCCTCGAAGCCGTGCGGGCGAAGATCCGGGGCCGGACCCTGAGCGCTGCGGAAATAACCGCCGTCATCAACGACCTGACCCACTACCGATATTCCGACATGGAGATTGCCGCGTTCCTGATCTCTTCCGCGAGCTTCATGACGAGCGGTGAACTGCTCGCCCTCACCGCCGCGATGGCGCAGGCCGGCACGCAGCTGAAATGGTCCAATCCGATCGTCGTCGACAAGCATTGCATCGGCGGCATTCCGGGCAACCGGACTTCCATGATCGTGGTGCCGATCGTGGCCGCGCACGGACTCACCATCCCCAAGACCTCGTCGCGCGCCATTACCTCTCCGGCGGGCACGGCGGACACGATGGAAGTACTGGCGCGGGTCAATGTCGGCGTCGATGAGATGAAGGCCATCGTTGAGGCCTGCAATGGCTGTCTGATCTGGGGCGGACACGTCAACCTGTCGCCGGCCGACGATATCCTGATTTCGGTGGAGCGGCCGCTCAGCCTCGATACCCGCGAGCAGATGGTCGCCTCGATCATGTCGAAGAAACTCGCGGCCGGTTCGACCCACCTTCTGATCGACCTGCCGGTCGGCCCGACCGCCAAGCTCACCAGCGACATGGAGGCGATGCGGCTGCGCAAACTGTTCGAATTCGTCGGTGACCACTTCGGCATATCGGTGGAGGTGATCACAACCAACGGCAGCCAGCCGATCGGCAACGGCATCGGTCCGGTGCTCGAGGCCCAGGACGTCATGGCCGTGCTGGCGAACGATCCCGCCGCGCCGCAGGACTTGCGTGAGAAGTCGCTGCGGCTCGCCGCCCATTTGCTGGACTACGACCCGAGGCTGCGGGGCGGCGCCGGTTATGCCCGTGCCCGCGATTTGCTCGATAGCGGCGCGGCATTGAAACAGATGCAGAAGATCATCGAGGCACAGGGTCCGTCGGACTGTCGCAGCGACCTTGGCAATCTCACGTTCGATGTGATGGCGGGCAGCGACGGCTTCGTCTCCGGCATCGATTGCCTGCGGTTGAACCGGCTGGCGCGGACCGCCGGCGCACCGCTCGACAAGGGCGCCGGCATCAGGCTGTTCAAGAAAATCGGCGACCGCGTCGAGCGCGGTGAACCGCTGTACCGGGTTCACGCTTTCGACCGGTCGGAACTCGATCTGACGGCCGCCGGCGCCAACAGCGATGCCGGCTACTCGATCGACGAGCGGCCCGCGCTTCCAGGCACCGCGGCGCCGTGACCGGGGTCGCCATCCAGAGCCTGCCGGGCGGTGCCAGCGATGCCAGGCGGCTGGCCGCGCGGCTTGGCATTCCCCATCAGGAAATCGCATTGCATGGCTTTCCCGACGGGGAAATACGGGTGACCGTGGGCCCGGCGGCGGCGACCACGATCATCTATGCCTCGCTCGACCAGCCCAACGACAAGCTGCTTGCCATACTGTTCGCGGCAGAGGCGTTGCGGCGCACGGGCGCAAGGCGACTTGTCCTGCTCGCGCCGTATCTGTGTTACATGCGCCAGGACACCGCTTTCCACGCAGGCGAAGCGATCAGCCAGAAGGTGGTCGGCCGCCTCATCGCCGGAATCGTGGACCGCGTGATCACGGTCGATGCCCACCTTCATCGCACCGCGGATATCAGGGCCGTGTTTCCCGGCATCGAGGCCGAAAACCTCTCCGCCATGCCGGCCATCGCCAATGTGCTGCGCCAGACCGGGATCGATCCCGCGACGGTCGTGATCGGTCCCGACGCGGAGTCCCGCCCCTGGGTGAACGATCTCGCAAGTCAACTCGGACTCGCGCACACGGTTGCGCAAAAAACCCGCCGCGGCGATCGCGCCGTCGAAATCGGGTTTGCCGAGTCCGGACTGGTCGCTGGCCGGCCGGTGCTGCTGGTCGATGATATCGTCTCGTCAGGAGGCACCCTGATCGCCTGTGCAAAGGCGCTCGAGGCCGCCGGCGCCAGGGCGATCGACGTCGTCATTACCCACGCCTTGTTTCCACCCGGGATGGCAACCGCTTTTGCCGACGCCGGCATACGGTCCGTCCGCTCGACCTCCAGCGTGCCGCACCCGAGCAATGCGGTCCCGCTCGACGATATCCTTGCGACCGCCTTGCGGGGCGAGATCAGTGGCCAGAATGTTCCGGAGAAAACGCCATGAGTGTAACCGTTCGATTCTGCGGCGCGGCGCGCACGGTAACGGGCTCGTGCTACCTGCTCGAAACGAAGTCCGGCCGCTTTCTGATCGACTGCGGCCTGTTCCAGGGACCGAAGACCCTGAAGGAACTGAACTACCGAACCTTCCCGTTCCGGCCCGCCGACATCGATACCGTCTTGCTGACGCATGCCCACATCGACCATAGCGGCCTGTTGCCGAGATTGGTGCGCGAGGGTTTTGGCGGCAGGATCCTGGCGACGCGGGGAACGATCGATCTGTGTTCCTATATGCTGCCGGATTCCGGAGGCATTCAGGAATCCGAAGTCGCCGCCCTCAACCGCCGCAACGCGGCGCGCGGCCGGCCGGAGGTCACGCCGATCTATACCCAGGCCGATGCAAAGGCCTCGCTGCAGTCGTTCCAGCCGGTCGAGTACGAGAAATGGGTCGACGTAATCCCGGGCGTGCGCGCGCGTTACTGGAATGCCGGGCATCTGCTCGGCTCGGCTTCGATCGAAATCGAGTTCGACGGCGCGGGTGCCGGGGGACAACCGCTGCGCCTGCTGGCATCCGGCGATGTCGGGCCCGATGCCAAATTGCTGCAACCTGATCCGACGGCGCCGACGGGATTCGACTATGTGATTTCGGAGGCGACCTACGGCGACAGGATTCGCGCGGTGACGACGCCGGAAGAGCGCCGTCAGCGGCTGGCATCCGAAGTGCGCGACGCCGCAACGGCAAAAGGCGCCCTGCTGATCCCTGCCTTTGCCGTGGAGCGTACCCAGGAATTGATCGTCGATCTGGTCGACCTGATGGAGCGCGGCGAAATACCAGCCGCGCCGATCTTTCTTGATTCGCCGCTGGCGATTCACGCAACCGAGGTTTTCCGGGAACATGCCGAAAGCCTCGACGCCGACATAGACCTCAATCGTCTGTTCAACTCGCCGCATCTGAGGTTCACCGAGACCGTCGACGAAAGCAAGGCGATCGCCAAGCTGACCGGCTTTCACATCATCATCGCGGCAAGCGGCATGTGCGACGCCGGCCGCATTCGGCACCACCTCAAGCGCTGGCTGTGGAGCAACCGGGCCACCGTCCTGCTGGTCGGCTTTCAGGCCAATGGCACTCTCGGCCGGTTTCTCCAGGACGGCGTCAAGGCCGTCCGGATCCAGGGCGACGAGATCAAGGTTGCGGCCCGTATCCGCATGATCGACGAATATTCGGGTCATGCCGATGGCGCCGAGATGGCGCGATGGGTCGCCGCACGCCGGCCGATTCAGCGGGGCGTGTTTCTCGTTCACGGCGAGGAGGAAGCGATCGCAGCGATGGCCGAGCGCCTCGCCGAGCGGATCGTTCCGGCGGCCACACTCTTCCAGCCGGTGCTCGACGACATCTACGAGCTCTCGACGCCCGCGCCCGCGCTCATCGACGTGGCGCGCCGCCGCCGTCTCGCGCCGGAAGCGGTGACGCATCTCGACTGGCACAACGACATGTCGACCCTGGTGCTCGACATCAACGATCGAATCGCGGCCGCCGCCGACGATCGCGCCCGCGGCGTCATCATCCGGCGCCTGCGGCGCGCGCTGGAAGAAGCCGGCTGAACCCGGTCGGCCCGCAAGACGGCGCCAGATGCCGCCGCGATGCATATCAGGGCCTCGTGGGACAGGCGTCACCCGCGCTTTACCCAACGCGGAATTCCTGTTCCAACTACCCGTTACAGGCCGAGCCCCAACATCGGCCACTTCGAGGGGAGAGAATGGCATGAAGCTCGGCACCGCCATCGCGGAAATCATGAAGCGG
>CALROE020000330.1:0-5011 GCA_943369715.1 Bradyrhizobium ivorense | reverse complement strand
TCGAGGCCGCTGCCACGCAACAAAGCATGGCTTGCGTAGTTCCGGCAGGCCGGAGATAAATCCAAAGCAACAGCGATCAGATGGGAGAACGACATGGGACGGCTGGACGGCAAGGTCGCGGTGATCACAGGCGCGACAAGCGGCATCGGACTGCGAACCGCCGAGATATTCGTCGCGGAAGGCGCCAAGGTCGTCATCGCCGGGCGCCGCGTGCCGGAGGGCGAGGCGCTGGCGAAAAAACTCGGCGCCAATTGCATCTTTCGCCGGACCGACGTCATGGTCGACGAGCAGATACGCGCGCTGATCGAGCTGTCGGTCGAGAAATTCGGCCGCATCGATTGCCTTTTCAACAACGCCGGCGGCCCGGCGCAGACCGGCGGCATCGAGGGCCTCGACGCCGCCCGCTTCGACGCCGCGATGGTGACATTGGTGCGCAGCGTGATGCTCGGCATGAAATACGCCGCGCCCCATATGCGAAAACAGGGCTCCGGCAGCATCATCAACAATGGCAGCATCGCCGGACGGCTCGCCGGCTATTCCACCTCGCTGGTCTATGGCGCGGCCAAGGCCGCCGTCATCCACCTCACCAAATGCGTGGCGATGGAGCTCGGCGAAGCCGGCATCCGCGTCAACTCGATTTCGCCGGGCGTGATCGCCACCGGCATCTTCGGCAAGGCACTGGGCCTGTCGGTGGAGGCGGCGGAGAAGACGCCCGAGCTGATGCACGGGGTCTACAAATCGGCGCAGCCGATTCCGCGCGCCGGCCTCCCTGAGGATATCGCGTACGCCGCGGTGTTTCTCGCCAGCGACGAGTCCAGCTTCATCAACGGCCATGATCTGGTGATCGATGGCGCGATCACCGGCGGAAAGAACTGGACGGTGCAACAGCAAGGTTACGTCGGGCTGCGCGAGAAGTTTGAGAAGGCGACGGGAGGGTAGTCGCCGTCATTCCGGGGCGCCTCGAAGAGGCGAACCCGGAATCTCGAGATTCCGGGTCTGGTGCTGGCGCACCATCCCGGAATGACTGGAGCCAGTCGGGAGAGACATCAATGTCCGCAACATTCAATACGTCGCTCGGTCAAACCCCAATCCGCCCGCTGCACCTGGCCGTCATCGCCGGCCTCGCCTGCGCCTTCGTGATCGGCAAGGCCTTGCCGTCGACCATGGACGCCATCTCGGCGGTGATCGCGCCGCTGTGTTCCAGCAGCGTCCCCACCGGCTCCTCGCTCGACACCGTCGAGCCGATCGGCTCGTATGCGCTGCCGAACGTGCCGGGCAAGCGCGTCACGATCGTGAGGGTGTTCTATGGCCCCGGCGGATTTACCCGCCCGCATCGCCATGCGGGCTCGGTCACGGCCTATGTCACCAGGGGCGAGATCCGCTCGCAGCTCGGTGGCGGTCCGGTCGAGACCTTCAAGGTCGGCCAATCGTTCTTCGAGCCGCCGGGCGCCACCCATCTGGTTTCGGCCAATGCGAGCAATACCGAGCCCGCCGAACTGATCGCAGTATTCGTGGCGGACGAGGGCGCGCAGCTGACGACGTTCATTGAATAGAGTAAAGCGCAGGCGCTTGACCTGGTCGTGTATAGTCTCGTCCAGGCAGCGCGGGGTGCGGGTGATATGAACGCAAGGCTTGAGAGAAGACTGCGGCTGTTCGCCATCATTGTCGTTGCCGGCGTCGTCGCGTCCATGGCGTTCACCATCGCGCGGGGCTATAACTCCCTGACGGGAATAGCGGTGGGAGTCTCGTACGGGATACTCCTCACGGTCCCGATCGCGGGCATCTCCCTGTTCCTCCTGCCCGGCCCGATGCGAGACTGGCTCGGCGGCCTTTCGTTCACCGCCAACCTGATGGTGCGGAGTGCGATCTTCGCGGCCATTATCCTCCCCATCCAGTACTTTCAACTGGGCAGCGTCATCGCCGGGGTTCGTGTCGATCCGACCCACAAGGGCCTCTGGATCGCAATCGTCTTTTCCGTGGTGTGCGTGATCCTGGCCAATCTCATCATCGGCATCGCCAACATTATTGGCCCGCGCGCGTTCCTCAATTTCGTCACCGGACGGTATCATTCCCCGATCGA
Source organism: Bradyrhizobium ivorense (assembly GCA_943369715.1). GTDB lineage: Bacteria > Pseudomonadota > Alphaproteobacteria > Rhizobiales > Xanthobacteraceae > Bradyrhizobium > Bradyrhizobium ivorense_A. Next base: position 2,931 of record CALROE020000330.1, on the reverse strand, counting down.
GGAGAATCGCTTCGTTCTTTTCGTCGACATTGCAGGATCGACCGGGCTGGCCGAGCGGCTCGGCGGCGTCGGCTTTCATCGTCTGCTCGACCGAACATTTCGACTTCTTACCCTTGCCGTCGTCGACTATCGCGGCGAGGTTCTCGACTATGTCGGCGACGAGGTGATCGTGACCTGGCGGGAAGCCGGAGGAGCGATCGATTGTCGTCCGCTCCGCTGCTTCATGGCGATGCGCGATGAACTGGCGCGGGCATCGCACCAGATGGAGCGCGAATTCGGAACGGTGCCGCGGATTCGCGGTGCCTTGCATTTCGGGCCGGTGATTATCGGCGAGATCGGCGACGTCAAGCGCGCCATCGCTTTCAACGGCGACGTCATGAATACCGCGGCACGGCTCGAGGAGCTCAGCCGCAATGTCGATGGCGGCTTTCTCGCGTCCCGTGCGGCGATGGAGCGGTTCAACTCCCCGCCGCCGTTCGCGGTTCACGATCTCGGGCGCCTGCCGATTCGCGGACGCGTCGATGGCATCGACGTGGTCGGCATCGGCACACCGACCTGATCCTAACCCGGTTCGCTCACGTGACCGCCTTCAGCGTCACCCGCAATCCGTCTCGCGGCTTCGGGATCGGCCAGATCTGCCAGTCCGGCTTGTAGCCGGGCTCCAGCGAGACCTCGAGATTCTGCAGGAAGTGCCGCGCAAAGGTTTTCGCCTGCATGTAGGCGAAGTGCAGGCCGAGGCACATATGCGCGCCGCCGCCGAACGGCACCCAGGCGAAGCGATGCCGGTTGCGCTGCGCCTCGTCGGTGAAGCGCATCGGATCGAATTTGCCCGGGTCGGGCCAGATCTCGGGCATGTGGTGGGTGAACAGCGTATTGACGCCGACCATGGCGCCGGCCGGGATCGCGTAGCCCTTGAAGGTGAAATCGCGGACCGCGCGCCGCGGCATCGACGGCACCGGCGGCTTCAGTCGCAGGGCTTCCTCGAAGGCCATCTCGGTCAGCTTCATGGCCTCGAGATTGTCGAAGGTGGTGGGCTCCCCGGGCCCGACGCCGAGCGCGTTCACTTCATTGCGCAGTTTGTCCTGCCATTCCGGATGGGCCGCCAGCTCGCCGACGAACGACGTCAGCGACGAAGTCAGGGTGTCGTGCGCGGCCATCATCAGAAAGCTCATGTGGTCGACGATGTCCTGGGTCGACAGCAGCGCGCCGTCCTCGTGGGTGGCGTGGCACAGCTGCGAGAACAGGTCTTCGCCGCCGCCCTTGGCGCGGCGGATCGGGATCTGTTCGGAGAAATAGGCGACGATGCGCTTGCGGCCGTTGACGCCGCGCGCCATCGCCGTGCCGGGCAGCGGCTTGCGGATCACGGCGACCGAGGCCGCGACCATGTCGACGAAGGCGCGGGTGATGTCGTCGACCTCGGGCCCGATTTCGGCGCCGAGGAACGAGGTCGCGGCAAGATCGAGCGTCAGCTGCTTCATGGCGGGATAGAGCAGCATCGGCCCCGGCTGCGCCTTCCACTGCGCGACGCGGGCCGCGATCCCGGTGTCGAGGTCGGCGAGGTAGGATTTCATCGGCCCGGCCTTGAAGGCGACCGAAAGTGCGCGCCGGTGCAGGCGATGTTCTTCGAAGTCGAGCAGCATCAATCCGCGTGGAAACAACAGCCCGAGGATCCGGCCCCAGCCATGGGTCGAGGAGAACAGCTTGGCCTGGTCGAACAGCACGAGTTCGTTGGCTTCCGGCCCGAGCAGCGTGAGGCTGGTCTCGCCGAACAAATGGGTGCGGTAGACCAGCCCGTATTGCGCCGCCGCCCGCTCGACCGATCCCTTGGGATCAGCGAGCACCTGGAGCGTCCTGCCGATGATGGGCCAGCCCTCGTCACCGGGAATATGCGTCAGCGAATTGCGCTTCGGCGGCGTGAAGGTGAAGGCGGGGGAAGCCACACTTTGCATCGACATGGCGGTTGTTCCGGTTGGTCCCAGGCTACCCGCCCGATCGGGGCGGTGTTACCGTAAATAGCCTTTTGTCCGGTCGGTGCAAAGGCTGATGCTCGGCACAGGCGGGCCTTGGCGACCCGGACAGCGCGACAAAGCCGCGCCGATCGGGTGATTGGATGAGGTGGCGGCGCGATCCAGTGATCACGCCGTTCGCCTTACACCTTCTGCTTGGCGGCTTCCTTCTGCAGGTCCGGCGCGTTGATGGTCGGGATCGCGACGCGGCCCGGGCCGGTGTGCTGGAGCGCCGCGGCGGCCTTGTCGTTCTCCATGATCTTGGCCATCACGGCCTGGCCGGCGCGCTCGAACACCGCGCGGTTGTCGATCACGAATTGCTGCGATTTGCGCAGGGAGGCGATGTAGCCGTTGATCTCCGGCACCACATAGCGCGCCACCATGTCCCAGCTGCGCCGGGTATTTTCCGGATTGGCCCAGTCGTGCACGAAGCCGACGATGGTGCCGACGCCGCCGGAGACTTCCATCAGGCTCTTGATGGTTTTGACCAGATCGTCGGGGGTGCCGATGGTGGAGGCGGCACCCTCGCCGCCGGCGGTCTTCTCCACGGCGTCCTCGGGTGACGTGAACGGCTGCAGGCCGGGCCGCTGCAGGGTGCGGACATTGTATTCGTTGTGCCAGCGCATCAGGCCCGGTCCGGCCTCGCGCTGCGCCTGCTCGCGGGTTTCGGCGATGTGCCAGGACAGCAGCACGCGCCAGTTGGCGCGGCTCACGGTGGTGCCGGCCTTTTTGGCGGCGTCCTCGGCAAAACCCCATTGCGTCGGCAGCGCCATCAGGCCCTGCGTCGACATCGAGCCCAGCGAAATGATGCCGATGCCGTATTTGCCGGCCAGCGTCATGCCCGACGGCGAGATCTGCGAGGCCACCACGAACGGCATCTCTTCCTGCAGCGGCAGAATCTGCAGCGCGGCGTCGTTCATGGTGA
>CALROE020000329.1:0-5012 GCA_943369715.1 Bradyrhizobium ivorense | reverse complement strand
TGCGCACCGGGGAATCTCGAGATTCCGGGTTCGATGCTTCGCATCGCCCCGGAATGACGTTAAGAAAACAACCGGCGTCGCTGGATCAAAATCGGGGAGAGAAACATGAGCTTGTTCGATATGTCGGGAAAAGTCGCCGTCATCACCGGCTCCACCAAGGGCATCGGCCGCGCCATCGCCGAGCGGATGGCCGAGCACGGCGCCAAGGTGGTGATCTCCTCGCGCAAGCAGGACGCCTGCGATTCCGTCGCTAAGGAGATCAACGACAAGTTCGGCAAGGGCACCGCGGTCGCGATCGCCGCCAACATTTCCAGCAAGGAAAACCTGCAGAACCTGGTCAACGAAGCCAACCGCGCCTTCGGCAAGATCGACGTGCTGGTCTGCAACGCCGCCTCCAATCCCTATTACGGTCCGCTTGGCGGCATCTCCGACGAGCAGTTCCGCAAGATTCTCGACAACAACATCGTCGCCAACAACTGGCTGATCGGCATGGTGGTGCCGCAGATGATCGAGCGCAAGGACGGCTCCATCATCATCGTGTCCTCGATCGGCGGCCTCAAGGGCTCCACCGTGCTCGGCGCCTATGCGATTTCGAAGGCCGCCGACATGCAGCTCGCGCGCAACCTCGCCTGCGAACACGGCAAGCACAATATCCGGGTGAACTGCATCGCGCCCGGCCTGATCAAGACCGATTTCGCCAAGGCGCTGTGGGACAATCCGGAAAACCTGAAAGCATCGACGTCGCGTTCGCCGCTGCTGCGGATCGGCATCCCCGACGAGATCGCCGGCGCCGCAGTGCTGATGGGATCGGCGGCCGGCGACTTCATGACCGGCCAGACCGTGGTGATCGACGGCGGTGCGACGATCAGCTGAGACGGATTCGCGTTGCGGTGCGCGCCCCACAATTGGTGTCATCACCCGCGCAGGCGGGTGATCCAGTAAACGCAGCCGTCTCGATTCCGCTCGATGTCACGGCGTACTGGATGCCCCGCCTTCGCGGGGCATGACGGCGGAGGGTGGTGAAGCGACGCTGCGCGTCACTCCACCGCGGAGTAGACAGCGTTGCGCAGCAGGTTGCGGATATATTCGCGTTGGCCCGGACCCTGCATCATGAACACGACGAACAGGTCCTCGACCGGGTCGATGAAGAAGAACGTGCCGGCCATGCCGCTCCAGAAGAACTGACCGGTCGAGCCCGGGAACGGGGCCATGCCGCTCGAGGTGCGCACCGCGAAGCCGAGTCCAAAACCGTGACCGGCGGGCATCAGGGGCGAGTCGACCTTGACGTCGGCGCCGAGGTGATCCGACGCCATCAACTGCAGCGTCTTGCGGCCGATGATCCTGACGCCGTCGAGCGTGCCGCCGCTGAGCAGCATCTGGCTGAAGCGCGCATAGTCCATGGTGGTCGACAGCAGGCCGCCGCCGCCGGATTCCATCACCGGCTTCTCCAGCATGTTGAAGAACTGCACCTTGTCGCCGGTCCACGGATCGTTCGCAAACGGCTCGGCAAGCCGGCCGGCATTCTCCTCGCCGGTGTGGAACGCGGTCTCGGCCATCTGCAACGGTGCCAGGATGCGCTCGGTCAGGAAGGCGCTCAGGCTCTTGCCGGAGACGACCTCGATGACGCGGCCGAGAATGTCGGTGGAGCGGCTGTAGTTCCACTCGGCACCGGGCTGGCTCATCAGCGGCATGCCGGCGACCAGCGTGGCGTGCTCGGCGTTGCTGATCTTGCGGCTGCGCAGCCGCGACTGCTGGTACATCTGCTGCACCAGGCCGTTGCCGGTGTGGTCGTAGGTGATGCCCGAGGTGTGGCGCAGCAGGTCCTGGATCGTCATCTGCCGCTTGAGGGGGACGAGGTCGAGCTTGCCGTTGTTCTCGACGCCGACCTTCTGGTCGGCAAATTCCGGAATGAATTTCGCCACGGGATCGCCGAGCAGGAAATGGCCGTCCTCGATCAGCTGCATGATGCCGACCGAGACGAGCGGCTTGGTCATCGAGAAGATCCGGAAGATCGAGTCATGCGCCATCGGCGCGCTCGCCGTCGGGCTCTGCTTGCCGAGCGCCTCGAACCAGCCGATCTGGCCGCGCCGCGCCACCAGCACGGTCGCACCGGGCAGCGTGCCCTTGTCGATCTCGCGCTTGAAGGCGTCCGACATCCGCTGCAGCCGGGCCGGGGAGAGACCCAGCGCTTCCGGTTTGGCCTGGGGCAGGGAGGGGGTCTGCGGAATGGCGGTTGGCTTGGCGGCGGCTTGCGCGGTCATGGTCTCTCCCGTTTGTTGCTCTTGTTGCTTGCGGTGGGGTTGCCTAGGCTGGCCGAAAGTCTGGCGCAGAATGCACGGCTTGAACAGGGCGTTTACCGCAAGACAATGATGCGAACGCTGCTTCGGGTTCTCGCGATCGTCGCCGTCTCGGCGGCGTGGCCGATGACGGCCGGTCACTCGGCCTGTCCCGAACGCCCCGCCTGCCGCGGCTGTGGTTGCAAGGGCGGCCCCGGATACCGGGCTCCGGATGGGCATTGCGTCGGCTTCAGGGAACTCGACAGGGTGTGTGGCAACCCGCCGAACCGTTGCGTGTTTGAAAATGCCCTGGGAACCGGCGAAAATCGCGAATGCGCGCGGCCGTCGCGGCGGCCTCCCGACAAGGCGCAGAGCCAGGCCCGGCCGCCGGGCGGAGGGTGGTTCCGCCGCTTCGCCCTTGCAATCGGGGCGTTTCCTATGCTTGAAACGGCGCGGATCGGCGGCAACGCAAGGTTCTGTAGGGGTGTAGCTCAGTTGGTAGAGTACCGGTCTCCAAAACCGGTTGTCGCAGGTTCGAGCCCTGCCGCCCCTGCCAGCATTATCAACTACTTAAGCTGATTTTCCGCGACGCCAGGTCAAGCGCTTCAAGCGTAGCCGGAAACGTGGCCCGCTGCGGGCGCGTCGTCGCTGACGCGAATCCCATCTCGATGGAATCAGACCGCGCCCGCGGTCGCCCTGTCGTGTTGCTGCTTCGGTTCGGTGAGGGGCGCGTGGGTTTCGTCCGCAGCTGGATGGTTGATGTGGGCATGGGCCGGTCTCTCCACCCGCTTCGACCACGACCTGTAATAGGCGACCGCCGTCATGATCGCGAGGCCGGCGCTACCGACCAGCAACTGCGCGAGCACCCCGTCGGCAATCGTCTGCAAGACAAAGGAGGCAAGGAATGAGAGGTAGATTCCGACGCAGAATACCTCGAGGGATTGCTGGCCGCATTTGACCAGCGGCCGCCAGATCGCGGCCTGCAGTCCCGGCGCATCGATCGGTATCAACCGCACCACCACGATGACCAGAATCGCCAGATGCAGGAAGCGGTAGGACGCCAGATTGGTCTTGTCGTTCGGATTGAAAGCCTCGAACAGAACGCGCGGAAAGATGGCCTGTGGCTCGGGCAGGTGCGCCGCCAATGTCATGGCGGCCGCAAACAGCAGGTAGATCACGGCAAAGAACATGACGATCCGGGAGCGGACCAGGAAATGCAGGGTATCGGCGCCACCCAACGCCAGCCAGGCGCCGAGCACAAAGAGAAGCTGCCATGCGAACGGATTGAAATACCAGACACCGGCCGGATACGAGGGCAGGTTCCAACCGAATTGCCGGGCGGCGAAATAGAGCAGCACCGATCCCAGCATCACCCAGTTGCGGCGCCGCAGCATCAGCCAGAGAACCGGCGGAAAGGCGCCCATCAGGACAACGTAAAGCGGCAGCACGTCCAGATTCAGCGGCTTGTATTTCAGCAGCAGGCCCTGCGTCAGCGTGTCGACCGGAGCGACGAGCAGGGGTGCGACATTGAATCGATGGATGAAGTCGGAAGCGTCGAACCTGTCTGCCAGGAAAAGCACGGAAGCCAGGTAGAACACGAACAGCAGGACGTGGGCGACGTAGATCTGCCAGACCCGCCTGAGCAGCCGCGTAGCTCCGAAAACGAAGCCGCCCTCGAGCATCTTTCTCGTGAACACGAGAGCCGACGTGTAGCCGGAAATGAACACGAACAGGTCGGCGCCGTCGCTGAAACCGTAGTTTCGGAACGAGAACCAGGCCAGAACGGTGCTGGAAACATGCCCCAGGAACATGGCCCAGTTGGCAAGGCCACGAAACAGATCAAGACGCAGATCCCGCCGGGAGGGTGGAAGTGCAAGCTTGACGCTCATCGATGCTCAGCTCACAAGTGACGATCCGGGGCGACGAGGTTGCGGTGCACCCAGCCCGCGTCACCCTCGCCAAGAGCCCAACCAATGCTAGGGACAGCGTGGCGGCCCTGTTGAGGCAAGTCAATGCGGGCACAGCTTCGGAGCGACTGCCATGAATCTCTTCTCGGGCATTTCCCGCGTGTTGGGCGTTCGCCCGCCCGGACAAGGCCGCACTGTCTCCCTCCTGGAATTGCATGTCACCCACGCCTGCAATCTGGCCTGCGAGAGCTGCTCACACTATTCCAATCACGGGCACTCGGGCAATCTGGACCTGTCGCAGGCGGATAGTTGGATGGCCGCATGGAGTGGCCGTCTCGAGGTCAAGCAACTCAATCTGCTTGGCGGCGAGCCAACGATCCATCCGCGTCTCGCCGAATTCGTGCCGCTGGTCCGGCGACATTGGCCGGCCGCTCACATTCGTATCGTTACCAACGGCTTTTTCCTGCATCGTCATCCGACCCTACCGTCGGCATTGGCCGCGGCCGGCAATGCCGATCTTTGGCTGTCGGTCCACCACCATGGCGAAGGCTATCGCGCACGGCTGCGACCGGTCCTCGACCTTCTGGCGGACTGGGAACGCGATCACGGAACGACCGCTCATATCCGGCAATCGCATGAACGCTGGACGCGCCGCTACCATGGTTTCGGCGCGGAAATGCTGCCGTTCGAGGACGCGCGGCCTTTGCAAAGCTGGAAGATCTGTGCGGCGAGGCATTGCAAGCAGTTGCACGAAGGAAAACTCTGGAAGTGCGCGCCGCTAGCCTATCTCGGATTGCAAAAGGAAAAATATGACCTGTCGAAGAAATGG
>CALROE020000328.1:0-5033 GCA_943369715.1 Bradyrhizobium ivorense | reverse complement strand
AGGCACACCGCAACAAAAAAGCGCGGGGGTGAGCCCCGCGCCTTTCGTGACATCTCCATACAGGAGGATTATTTGGCGGCGGCGGCGACCTTCGGGGCCTTCTCGGGGCGCTCGGTCTTCTTCTCGACGATGCGGGCCGACTTGCCGCGCAGGTTGCGCAGGTAATACAGCTTGGCGCGACGCACCTTGCCGCGGCGCACCACGGTGATCGAGTCGATCATCGGCGACATCACGGGGAACACGCGTTCGACGCCTTCGCCGTAGGAGATCTTGCGAACGGTGAAGCTCTCGTTGAGCCCGCCGCCGGAGCGGCCGATGCAGACGCCTTCATAGGCCTGGACGCGCGAGCGGTCGCCTTCGACCACCTTGACGTTGACGATCACGGTGTCGCCGGGTCCGAATTCCGGAATGACCTTGCTGGCGGACAGCCGGTCGAACTGCTCTTTTTCGAGCTCTTGAATGAGGTTCATCTTGAAAATCTCCATCGGCGGCGCGCCCCAGCCTGCAAGGCGCGGGCTGCGCGAACGTCCATCTATCCTGCCATTGCACGGATTTGGCGCTCCTATACGGCAAAGGCTGGGGCTTGTCACCCGTCCGTCGTGCTTTTTGGGCGCTTTTGGCCAATTGCTGCCGGGGCTTGCATTGAGGCCTGTTTGGCCGCCCATAAATCCGGCCGCCGCGACCTGGTCAGGGCCTCGGCTTCGGCCCGCCGCCAGGCCGCAACTTTGGCATGGTCGCCGGAGTTAAGGATTTGCGGGATCGGCCGGCCCTCGAACTCCTGCGGGCGGGTATATTGCGGGTATTCCAGTAGGGAATCGGAAAAACTCTCGTCCTCGCCGGAGGCGAGCTTGCCCATCACGCCGGGCAACAGCCGCACACAGGCGTCGATCAGCGCCAAAGCGGCGATTTCGCCGCCCGAAAGCACGTAATCCCCGATCGAAATCTCCTCGAGCCGGCGGGCCTCGATCACCCGCTGGTCGACGCCCTCGAACCGGCCACAGACGATCAGCGGTCCGGGCCCGGCGGCCAGTTCGACGACCCGCGACTGGGTCAATGGCCGACCCCGCGGGCTCATCAGCAGTTTTGGCCGATCCGGGGCTATATCGGCGGCATCAATGGCATCCGCCAGCACGTCGGCGCGCAGCACCATGCCGGGGCCGCCGCCGGCCGGCGTGTCGTCGACGCTGCGGTGGCGGTCGGTGGCCGAGGCCCGGATGTCCCGCGCCTCCAGCGCCCACAGCCCCGACGCCAGCGCCTTGCCCGCCAAGCTGACGCCGAGCGGCCCCGGAAACATCTCCGGAAACAGCGTCAGAACGGTCGCGCGCCAGGTCATGGCGCCAATGTATCATCGTCGGGTTCGTCGCCGGCAATCTCGTTCGGCAATTCGATCACCACGCGTCCGGCCGCAAGGTCCACCGTCGGCACGATCGCGTTGGTGAACGGCAGCAGCATCGTCGCGCCGCTGGGCGGGGCGATTTCGATGATGTCGCCGGCGCCGAAATTGTGGATCGCGGCGACGCGGCCGAGCGGCTCGCCGGCGGAAGTCACCGCGGCCAGCCCGATCAGGTCGGCGTGGTAATATTCATTCTCGTCGGTATCGGGCAGTTTTTCGCGCGCGATGTAGAGCTCGATGCCGTTGAGCCGCTCGGCATCCTCGCGGGTGGCGATGCCTTTCAGCGTCGCCACCAGATGGCCCTTGACCTCGCGGGCGGTCTCGATTTCGAACGACCGTGCCCCGTCTTTTGTCAGGAGCGGTCCGTAGTTCTGCACCGCGAACGGGTCTTCCGTAAACGTCCACAGTTTCACCGCGCCCCGCACGCCATGCGGGGCGCCGATGCGGGCGATGCAGATATGGGCCGGCATCGCCACGCGTTGTCGCGCTTACTTCTTGGCTGCGGCGGCGGCAGCAGCGGCGGCCGCCTTGGCGGCGGAGGCGGCAGCAGCGGAGGCGGTCGCGGCAGCCTCGGCGTTGGCCTTGCGCTCCTTGCGCGGCAGGGCCTTTTCCGGGTTGTTGCGCGCGGCGCGCTTGAGCACGCCGGCGGCATCGAGGAAGCGCGAGACGCGGTCCGACGGTTGCGCGCCCTTGGCGAGCCAGCTCTTGACCTTGTCCATGTCGAGCTTCAGCCGGGCTTCGTTGTCCTTCGGCAGCAGCGGATTGAAATGACCGAGACGTTCGATGAAGCGGCCGTCGCGCGGAAAGCGCGAGTCGGCGACGACGACGTGATAGACCGGACGCTTCTTGGTGCCGGCGCGGGCGAGGCGGATAACGACTGACATTGAGTTCTCCTGTTGAGTTCGAAATTCAGTAGATTTGAACGGTGAAAATTCCCGTCATTGCGAGGAGCGAAGCGACGAAGCAATCCAGCTTCGTTTGGGCATGGATTGCTTCGCTTCGCTCGCAATGACGAACGAGGTCATTTCTTCTTCCCCAATCCGGGAAAGCCGCCGAGGCCCGGCAAGGTCGGCTTGCCGCTGAGACCCGTGAGCCCCGGCAAATTCGGCAGGCCGGAGCGCAGGCCCGCGGGCAGATCCTTCGGCAGCGCGGGCATGCCGCCGGCGCCGCCGGGCATTTTTTCCGCCAGCGCCTTCATCTGCTCGGGCGAGGGCATGCCGCCGCCGCCGAAACCCATGGCCTGCGCGATGCCGGCCATCGGGCCGCGCTTGCCCTGGCCCATGGCCTTCATCATGTCGGCCATGTTCCGGTGCATCTTCAGCAGCTTGTTGACTTCCTCGACCTTGAGGCCACAGCCTGCGGCGATGCGCTTCTTGCGGCTGGCTTTCAGGATGTCGGGGTTCTTGCGCTCCTGCCGGGTCATCGAATCGATCACCGCGACCTGGCGCTTGATGATCTTGTCGTCGATGCCGGCGTTGGCGATCTGGTTCTTCATCTTGGCGATGCCGGGCATCATGCCCATCAGGCCCGAGATGCCGCCCATATTCGCCATCTGCAGCAATTGCTCGCGCATGTCGGTGAGGTCGAACTGGCCCTTGCGCATCCGCTCGGCGGTGCGCGCGGCTTTTTCCGCGTCGATATTGGCGGCGGCCTTTTCGACCAGCGACACCACGTCGCCCATGCCGAGAATGCGGCCGGCGATCCGGCTGGGATGAAAATCTTCCAGCGCGTCGGTTTTTTCGCCGGTGCCGATCAGTTTGATCGGCTTGCCGGTGACCGCGCGCATTGACAGCGCGGCGCCGCCGCGGCCGTCGCCATCGACCCGCGTCAGCACGATGCCGGTGAGCCCGACGCGCTCGTCGAACGAGCGCGCGAGGTTGACCGCGTCCTGGCCGGTCAGCGAATCCGCGACCAGCAGCACTTCATGCGGGTTGGCGGCGGCTTTGATCTCGGCCGCCTCCGACATCATCTCTTCGTCGAGCGTGGTGCGGCCGGCGGTGTCGAGCAGCACCACGTCGTAGCCGCCGAGCTTGGCCGCTTCCAGCGCGCGCTTGGCGATCTGCGCCGGCTTCTGGCCGGCCACGATCGGCAGGGTCTGGATATCGAGATCGCGCCCGAGCACGGCGAGCTGCTCCATCGCCGCCGGGCGGTAGATGTCGAGCGAAGCCATCAGCACCTTGCGCTTGTCGCGCTGGGTCAGGCGTCGCGCCAGTTTGGCGGTGGTGGTGGTTTTGCCGGAGCCCTGCAGGCCGACCATCATGATGGCGACCGGCGGCACGGCGTTGAGGTCGATGGTCTGGCCGTCGGAGCCGAGCGTGGCGACCAGCTCGTCATGGACGATCTTCACCACCATCTGGCCGGGGGTGACCGACTTGACCACGGTGGCGCCGATGGCCTGCTCGCGGACGCGATCGACGAAGCTTCTGACAACGTCGAGCGAGACGTCGGCCTCGAGCAGCGCGCGGCGCACCTCGCGCATCGCGGCATCGACATCCTTTTCGGACAGCGCACCGCGCCCCGTCAGTTTATCGAGGATGCCACCCAATTTTTCCGACAGATTGTCGAACACGACTGCTCTTCCTTCGTCATGCCTGTCACAGGCATCGCATCACTTACCGTCGTCATACCCCGCGAAGGCGGGGTATCCAGTACGCCGCAGCTTCTCGGCTCAATCCGAGCCGCTCTGGGATACTGGATCACCCGCCTTCGCGGGTGATGACAGCCGTCCAAACAATTTTGCGCCCGAGGGCGCATCGCGCTGTCGGGCGTTGACCTCCGGCCTCCAGGGCCGGGCGGCGGGTCGAAAAGAACGTCTCTTCGAGAAGTGGCGGGATTTACAGCGCCGGATGGCGATAAGTCAAGGTTTTGGCTGCATTGCGTCTCGCCCGAACGTCCCGTTCAGGCCGCCGCGGCATCGTATTGCTGCTGCGACTGCGTCACCTGTTCCATGTGGGTTTCCGCCCAGATCCGCAAGTTGTCGACGGTGGCCGACAGGGTCTGGCCCAGTGGCGTAATCGAATATTCGACCGTGACCGGCACGGTGGCGATCGCCCGGCGGCTGACCAAGCCGTCGCGCTCGAGGCTTTTCAGGGTTTGGGAGAGCATTTTTTGCGAAATGCCCTCGATCTGGCGCCGCAACTGGTTGAAGCGCACCGGGCCGTCGCCAAGCAGGCCGAGTACCAGCACCGCCCATTTGTCGGCAATGCGATCCAGCACCATCCGGGTGGGGCAGGTATCGGCGTAGGCGTTGCCGTTTCGGGGGGCGGTCATGGCGGTCTCCTGGAGGTAACCAGCTTACGGGAAGGTGCCTTCTTCACAGCTGCTGTCGAATTGAATAGTTGGTCTCGATTAGTTACCACATGGAGGCTACAAATGAAAATCGCTTTGATCGGCGCCAGCGGGAATGCCGGATCCCGGATTCTCGCCGAACTGTCCCGCCGCGGTCACGCCGTCACCGCCATCGCCCGCAACCCCGCAAGAATTCCGGAGCTGAAGGGCGTGACGCCGCTGCAGGCCGATGCCAACGACGTCGCCGGCCTTGCCGCCGCGCTGCGGGGGCACGACGTCGTCATCAGCTCGGTACATTTCACTGCCAGCGATCCGAACAAACTGATCGAGGCGGTGCACGCGGCCGGCGTCG
>CALROE020000327.1:0-5037 GCA_943369715.1 Bradyrhizobium ivorense | reverse complement strand
CACATGTTCGCCGCCGCGCCGATCATCTTCGGCATCGGCACCGTCGGCGTGCTCTACACCATGGCGGCCTGGTGGGCGGACGTGCTCAAGGAAGCCCAGTACAAGGGTGACCATACCCGCGTGGTGCAGATCAGCCATCGCTACGGCATGATCCTGTTCATCGCCTCCGAAGTGATGTTCTTCGTCGCCTGGTTCTGGGCTTTCTTCAATTCGTCGCTGTTCCCCGGCGATCCCGTTCATGCCACCCGCGAGGCGCTGTTCGGCGGCGTCTGGCCGCCCAAGGGCATCGAGACCTTCGATCCCTGGCATCTGCCGCTCTTGAACACGCTGATCCTGCTGACCTCGGGCACCACGGTGACCTGGGCGCATCACGCGCTGCTGGAGAACGACCGCCAGGGCCTGAAATGGGGCCTGATCCTCACCGTCCTGCTCGGCGTCGCCTTCACCTGCGTGCAGGCCTATGAATACGGCCACGCCGCTTTCGCGTTCAAGGGCAACATCTACGGCGCCACCTTCTTCATGGCGACCGGCTTCCACGGCTTCCACGTGCTGGTCGGCACCATCTTCCTGCTGGTCTGCCTGTTCCGCGCCTATGCCGGGCACTTCACGCCGACCCAGCACCTCGGCTTCGAATTCGCCGCCTGGTACTGGCATTTCGTCGACGTGGTGTGGTTGTTCCTGTTCATCGTGATCTATGTGTACTTCGGTGGCGCGGCACCCGCGGCGCATTGATCTCAGAGCTTACGTGCTACAAGGGGGCGGCCTTAAGGGCCGCCCTTTTTTGCTTCCTTCTTCCCTTGTGGGAGAAGGTGGCGCGAAGCGCCGGATGAGGGGTCTCTCTCCGCGGAGACAGACCCCTCACCCGTCTCGAATTCGCGGAGTTAATCATCGGGCGGCGCTTTGCGCCGACCCGTTGGCTCATTCGAGCCACCCGCTCCCACAAGGGGAGAGGGGAAGGACAGAGCATGACCGACGAGACCTTACCCACGGTGGCGCAGAGCGCGATGCGTGGCCTCGCCTGCAAATGTCCGCGCTGCGGCAAGGGCAAATTGTACGCCGGCTTTCTCAACCTGCGGCCCCGATGCGAGTCCTGCGGGCTCGACTATGCCTTCATCGATACCGGTGATGGACCTGCGATCTTCCTGATCATGATCGCCGGCGCCATCGTGGTCGGATCGGCGCTGATCGTGGAGATCAAGTACCAGCCGTCGTTCTGGCTGCATGCCGCGCTCTGGCTGCCGCTGATTCTCGCGACCACGTTGCTGCCGATGCGGTCGATGAAGTCGCTCTTGATCGCGCTGCAGTTCCATCACAAGGCGGCGCCCGGCCGGCTGATCGATCGCGAGCCGAAATGAGCGGGATCATGGCGACCCGGCGCGGTGTCGCCGGCTTCGGTATCTTCTCCCTGGCCATGGTGGCGCTGTGCGTCGGTCTCGGGGTGTGGCAGTTGCAGCGCCGCGCCGAGAAGCAAGCGCTGATCGCGGCGCTGACCGAACGCCTCGCCGCGGTGCCCGGCGCGCTGCCGCAGGCCTCGCAATGGAGCGCGCTGACGCCGGGGCGCGACGAATTCCGCCGCGTCCGCTTCGTCGCAACCTTGCAGCCCCGTCCCGATGCGATGATCTACAGTGCAGGCTCTGCGGTGCGCGACGATATCAGCGGCCCCGGCACCTGGGCGTTCATGCCGGCGACGCTGCCCTCCGGCGAGACCATCGTGATCAATGCCGGCTTCGTGCAGAACACGATGCAGGATCGCGCCCAGCAGGACCGCGCGGTGACGCGGCTGATCACGAATGAGCCGGTGACGCTCACGGGCTATCTCCGCTTTCCCGAAAGCGCGGGTTCGCTGACGCCGCCGGAGAACCTGGCAAAGCGACTGTGGTTTTCGCGCGATCATCTGGCGATGGCGCGGACGCTGGGCTGGGGCGAGGGCGGCAAGCCGGTCGCGCCGTTCTACATCGACCTGGAAGCGCCGGTGCCTGCGAGCGGCATCCCGAAGCCCGGGCCGCTCACGGTCCAGCTCAAGGACAACCACATGCAATATGTCATCACCTGGTTCGGCCTCGCGGGCGCGGTAGCGATCGCATTCGCCGTGTGGTGGCGCGCGCAAAGGCGGGGGTGAAGGGCTTGCGGATCGGTTGACCTGGTACCGATGCCGCCGGTCTGTTCGGTTACCCATGTAGCCGGGTTGGACCGAAGAGCGCTTCGCGATATCAGCGACCCGAAGAACCGGTTTCCCCTTCCATCCAAAACGCTTTATGGTGCGGCTCGACTTCGCCACCGGCAGAGTTGGATAATTCACTGATATCAAAGGCTTGGCGATAGCCTTGAGCCTTTGGAGGGCGGTTTGACGCGGTATATTTCGACGCGGGGGGAAGCCCCCACGCTGGGTTTTTGCGATGTGATGCTGACCGGGCTTGCCCGCGACGGCGGCCTTTACGTGCCCGAGACCTGGCCGCAAATGTCTCCCGAAGCCATCGCCGGATTGTTCGGCCGGCCTTATTGGGAAGTCGCGGTCGAGGTAATCAGGCCGTTCGTCGGCGGCGAAATCTCGGACGCCGATCTCGGCCGTATGGCCAATGAGGCCTACGCCACGTTCCGCCATCCCGCCGTGGTTCCGCTCGACCAGACCGGTCCCAATCAATTCATGCTGGAGCTGTTTCACGGCCCGACGCTGGCGTTCAAGGACGTCGCGATGCAGCTGATCTCGCGGCTGATGGACCACGTGCTGGCCAAGCGCGCGCAGCGCACCACCATCGTGGTCGCGACCTCGGGCGATACCGGCGGTGCGGCAGTCGATGCCTTCGCCGGCCTCGACCATGTCGATCTGATCGTGCTGTTTCCGCATGGCCGGATCTCCGACGTGCAGCGGCGGATGATGACGACGTCGGGCGCCTCGAACGTCCATGCGCTCGCCATCGAGGGCCATTTCGACGATTGCCAGGCGATCGTGAAGGGGCTGTTCAACCATCACGGCTTCCGCGATGAGGTCGCACTTTCAGGCGTCAATTCCATCAACTGGGCGCGGATCGTGGCGCAGGTGGTGTATTATTTCACCTCGGCGGTGGCGCTCGGCTCGCCCGCGCGCACGGTGGATTTCACCGTGCCGACCGGGAATTTTGGCGACATTTTTGCCGGCTACGTCGCCAAGAAAATGGGCCTGCCGGTGCGCTGGCTGCGGATCGCCGCCAACGTCAACGACATCCTGCCGCGCACGCTGAAGACCGGCATCTATGAAGTGCGCGAGGTCCACGCCTCGGCCTCGCCGTCGATGGATATCCAGGTCTCCTCGAATTTCGAGCGGCTGCTGTTCGAGGCGGGCGGACGCGATGCCGCCAGCGTGCGCCGGTTGATGGCATCGCTGAAACAGTCCGGACGCTTCGTGCTGCCCGACGCGACGCTGGCGGCGATCCGTGCCGAATTCGACGCCGGCCGCGCCGACGAGACCGAGACCGCCGCCGCCATCCGCGCCGCCTGGCGCGAGGCCGGCGATCTGGTCGATCCGCATACCGCGGTGGCGCTGGCGGTGGCGGACCGCGACACCCCGGATTCGAAAATTCCCAACATCGTGCTGTCGACCGCGCATGCCGCGAAATTCCCCGATGCGGTGGAGGCGGCCTGCGGCGTGCGTCCGGAACTGCCGGCCTGGCTCGAGGGTTTGATGACCAGGCCTGAACACATCACGGTCATGAAGAACGACCAGGTCGAAGTCGAACGATTCGTGCGCTCGGTCAGCCGCGCCGCGAAGCAAGGAGTTGCCGGATGAGCGTCGACGTCACCAAGCTTCCCTCCGGCCTCACCGTGATCACCGATTCCATGCCGCATCTGGAGACGGCGGCGCTCGGGGTGTGGGCCGGTGTCGGCGGCCGCGACGAAAAGCCCAACGAGCACGGCATCTCGCATCTGCTCGAACACATGGCCTTCAAGGGCACCACGCGGCGCTCGTCGCGGGAGATCGTCGAGGAGATCGAGGCGGTCGGCGGCGATCTCAACGCCGGCACCTCGACCGAGACCACGGCCTATTATGCCAGGGTGATGAAGGCCGACGTGCCGCTGGCGCTCGACGTGCTCAGTGACATCCTGGCCAATCCGTCCTTCGTGCCGGACGAGCTGGAGCGCGAAAAGAGCGTCATCGTGCAGGAGATCGGCGCCGCCCAGGACACCCCCGACGACGTGGTGTTCGAACACCTCAACGAGCTGTGCTTCCCGGATCAGCCGATGGGGCGCTCGCTGCTGGGGACGGCGAAGACTCTGAAGGGTTTCAATCGCGATACGCTGCAAGGCTATCTGTCGACGCATTACCGCGGTCCCGACATGGTGGTGGCCGCCGCCGGCGCGGTCGACCACCAGCGGGTCGTGGAAGAAGTGTCACACCGGTTCGCCAGCTTCGACGGGCCGCAGGCGCCAAAGCCGCAAGCGGCGATGTTCGGCAAGGGCGGCTCCCGCGTCGTGCATCGCGACCTCGAGCAGGCGCATCTGACGCTGGCGCTCGAGGGGGTGCCGCAATCCGATCTGTCGCTGTTCTCGCTGCAGGTTTTCACCAACACGCTCGGCGGCGGGATGTCGTCGCGGCTGTTCCAGGAAGTGCGCGAGAAGCGCGGGCTGTGCTACTCGATCTACACCTTCCATGCGCCCTACAGCGACACCGGATTCTTCGGGCTCTACACCGGGACCGACCCCGGCGACGCGCCTGAGATGATGGAGGTGATCGTCGACGTCATCAACGACGCGGTCGAGACACTGACCGAAGCCGAGGTGGCGCGCGCCAGGGCGCAGATGAAGGCGGGGCTCTTGATGGCGCTGGAAAGCTGCTCGGCGCGCGCCGAACAGCTGGCGCGCCATGTGCTGGCCTATGGGCGGCCGCTGACGGTGGAAGAGCTGGTAACCCGGATCGACGCGGTCAGCGTGGAATCGACCCGCAACGCCGCCCGCGCCCTGTTGTCGCGCAGCCGCCCGGCGGTGGTGGCGCTCGGCAGCGGCAGGGGTCTGGACACCGCGGTGAGTTTCGCGGAAGGTTTGACCCGGTCGAAGGCGAAGTCA
>CALROE020000326.1:0-5040 GCA_943369715.1 Bradyrhizobium ivorense | reverse complement strand
GGCCAGTGTACGCCGTGTCGCGTCGGTACCCAGAAGGCGGCGCTGCTGATGCAGAAGCCGGTGTGGAACCGGGCATTGCTCGAGGAATTGAGCCAGGCGATGCGCGATGCCTCGATCTGCGGCCTCGGCCAGGCGGCCTCGAATCCGCTGACGACGGTCATTAAATATTTCCCCGACGAGTTCAAGGAAGCGGCGGAATGACGAAGATCCAGTTCGAACTCGACGGCAAGCAGGTCGAGGCCATCAACGGCGAGACCATCTGGCAGGTCGCAAAACGGCAGGGCCGCGAGATCCCGCATCTGTGCTATTCCCCCGAACCGGACTACCGGCCCGACGGCAATTGCCGCGCCTGCATGGTCGAGATCGAGGGCGAGCGCGTGCTGGCGGCTTCCTGCAAGCGCACGCCGAGCGTCGGCATGAAGGTGAAATCGGAAAGCGCGCGTGCGATTGCGGCGCAGAAGATGGTGATGGAATTGCTGGTCGCCGACCAGCCGGCGCGCGCCACCTCGCACGATCCCGATTCGAAATTCTGGAACTGGGCCGAAAAGGTCGAGGTGACCGAAAGCCGCTTTCCGGCGGCGGAGCGCTGGCATGGCGACTCCAGCCATCCCGCGATGAGCGTCAATCTGGATGCCTGCATCCAGTGCGGGTTGTGCGTGCGCGCCTGCCGCGAGGTCCAGGTCAATGACGTGATCGGCATGGCCTATCGCAGCCATGAATCCAAGATCGTGTTCGACTTCGACGATCCGATGGGGGAGTCGACTTGCGTGGCCTGCGGCGAATGCGTGCAGGCCTGCCCGACCGGCGCGCTGATGCCGTCGGTCATGCTCGACGAGAACCAGACCCGCACCGTCTATCCCGACAGGAAGGTCGATTCACTATGCCCGTTCTGCGGTGTCGGCTGCCAGGTCACCTATGAAGTCAAGGACGAGAAGATCATCTATGCCGCCGGCCGCGACGGCCCGGCCAATCACAACCGGCTCTGCGTCAAGGGCCGCTTCGGATTCGACTATATCCATCATCCGCATCGCCTGACCAGACCGCTGGTGCGGCTGCCGAATGCGAAGAAGGACGCCAACGACCAGGTCGACCCGGCGAATCCCTTCACGCATTTCCGCGAAGCCTCGTGGGAAGAGGCGCTCGATATCGCCGCGCAGGGCCTCGTCAGGATCCGCGACAGCAAGGGCGTCAAGGCGCTGGCCGGGTTCGGCTCGGCCAAAGGCTCCAACGAGGAAGCCTATCTGTTCCAGAAACTGGTGCGCACAGGGTTCGGCTCCAACAATGTCGATCACTGCACCCGGCTGTGCCACGCCTCGTCGGTGGCGGCGCTGATGGAAGGCCTGAACTCCGGCGCGGTGTCGGCGCCGTTCGCAGCCGCCATGGACGCCGAGGTCATCATCGTGATCGGCGCCAATCCGACCGTGAATCATCCGGTCGCGGCGACCTACATCAAGAACGCGGCCAAGCGCGGCGCCAAGCTGATCGTGATGGATCCGCGGCGGCAGACGCTGTCGCGCCATGCCACCATGCATCTGCAGTTCAAGCCCGGCGCCGACGTCGCGATGCTCAACGCGATGCTGCACACCATCATCACCGAGGGCCTGACCGACCAGCAATACATCGCCGGCTACACCGAAGGCTTCGACGACCTCAGGGAGCGCATCAAGGAGTTTCCGCCGGAAAAGATGGAAGCGATCTGCGGTATTCCGGCCGAGACCTTGAAGGAAGTTGCGCGGATGTATGCGGGCTCGCGCGCCTCGCTGATATTCTGGGGCATGGGCATCAGCCAGCACATCCACGGCACCGACAATGCGCGCTGCCTGATCGCGCTGGCGCTGACCACCGGCCAGATCGGCCGGCCCGGCACCGGGCTGCATCCGCTGCGCGGCCAGAACAACGTGCAGGGCGCCTCCGACGCCGGCCTGATCCCGATGTTCCTGCCGGACTACCAGCCGGTCGGGCGCACCGATCTGCGCGCACCGTTCGAAAAGCTCTGGCATCAGGATCTCGACCCGGTGCGCGGCCTCACCGTGGTCGAGATCGTCAACGCGATCCATGCCGGCGAAATCACCGGCATGTATATCGAGGGCGAAAATCCCGCGATGTCGGATCCCGATCTGCAGCATGCGCGCGGGGCGCTGGCAAAGCTCGAGCACCTCGTGGTGCAGGACCTGTTCGTCACCGAGACCGCGTTCCATGCCGACGTGATCCTGCCGGCCTCGGCCTTCGCGGAAAAATCCGGCAGCTTCACCAATACCGACCGCCGTGTGCAGCTGGCGCGCGAGGTGATAAAGCCGCCTGGCGACGCGCGGCAGGATCTGTGGATCATCCAGGAAATCGCCAAACGCATGGGGCTTGACTGGAACTACAGTGGCCCGGCCGACGTGTTCACCGAAATGACGCAGGTGATGCATTCGCTGCGCAACATCAGCTGGGAGCGGCTGGTGCGCGAGGGCGCGGTGACCTATCCGGTCGATGATCCATCAAAGCCCGGCAACGAGATCATCTTCACCACGGGTTTCCCGACCGCCAGCGGCCGCGGCAAGATCGTGCCGGCGCATGTGCTGCCGCCAGACGAATTGCCCGACACCGAATATCCGATGGTGCTTTCGACCGGGCGCGTGCTGGAACACTGGCACACCGGCTCGATGACGCGGCGCTCCAGCGTGCTCGACCAGATCGAGCCGGAGGCGGTCGCCTTCATGTCGCCCAAGGACATGCGGCGACTAAAAGTCTGGCCCGGCGACAAGGTGCGGCTGGAGACCCGCCGCGGCGCCATCGAGGTCAAGGTGCGCAGCGATCGCGACGTGCCCGAGAACATGGTGTTCATGCCGTTCTGCTACGCGGAGGCGGCGGCCAATCTGCTGACCAATCCGGCGCTCGATCCGTTCGGCAAGATTCCCGAATTCAAGTTCTGCGCCGTGCGCGCCCAGCGCGCCGAGGCTCTGGCCGCGGCGGAATAACGGCACTGGTCCCCTCATCTTGAGAGTCTGTGAATGAATTCTGACCTCATCCTGAGAGCCTGACCGAAAATGGGTCCAGCATTTTCTGGTACTTCTAACAGCTTGAGAATGAATCCCTTTTTCGTCATGGCCAGGCTCGTCACGGCCATCCACGTCTTTCTTGCTCAAGTGAAGCCAAGACGTGGATGCCCGGGTCAAGCCCGGGCATGACGAACGGGTTGCACTTTGGCTGCCTGGTGCCCGCGGTCGCCAGCGACGTGCTGTCCTCCATCCGCGCCAAGCCCGGCTCATCCCGCCTTGCGTGCCCGCGCCGCCGAGCGGTGTGCTTTCTTGGCTGTCCGGCGCGGCGCCGCCCGGCGCCTCGGCACGTGGCGGCCGCGTTTCGCCGCCGCCTTGCCGCCTTTCAAACTCTGCTTCAGCGCATCCATCAGGCTGATGACGTTGTCGGGCTTTTCCTCGGGCTCGGCGGCCTTAACCGGCTTGCCGGCGGCCTTGCGCCGGACCAGCGTCTTCAGCGCCGTCTCGTATTCGTCCTTGAACTTGGATGGATCGAAATGCGCGGCCTTGCTGTCGAGGATATGGGACGCCAGCTCGACCATGTCTTTCGAGATTTTCGGACTCTTGATGTCGCCAAAATAGTCGTCCTCGTCGCGCAATTCATAGGGGAAGCGCAGCGTGGTGCCGAGCAGGCCCTTGCCGAGCGGTTCGATCGCGATGACGTGCTCGCGGTTGGTCAGCACGATGCGCGCCAGCGCGACGCGGTCCTTGTCCTTCATGGCGTCGCGGATCACGGCGAAGGCGTCGGCGCCGGCCTTGCCGTCGGGCGCGATGTAATAGGGGTTGTTGAGGTAGCGCTTGTCGATCTCGTCCTTCGGGACAAAACTGTCGATATCGATCGTGTGGTTGCTCTCGACCTGGACCGCCTCGAGTTCTTCCTTTTCGATCTCGACATACTCGCCCTTCTTGAGCTCGTAGCCGCGGCCCTTCTGGTCGCTTTCGACGACGTCGCCGGTCTCGGAGTCGACCATCTGCTGCTTCAGCCGGTTGCCGGTCTCCTTGTTGATCATGTGGAATCGGGTTTTCTCTGATGATGTCGAGGCCGGATAGAGCAGGACCGGACAGGACACGAGGGACAATTTCAGGGAGCCTTTCCAGTAGGCGCGCGGCGAGGCCATGATATCTCCAACCCGTTATGCGTGCGGAATAGTTCGGCGCAAATGCATTCGGGAACTTCAACGGCAATTGAGGGTTTTGGTTCCAGGCTCTAAGGTCATGGTAAGGATGCCAGTACTGCTTTCGCGTGGGATTTGATCGTGTCACTCCGGAATTTGTCCACCTATCGCAAGATGCGCGATTTCGAGAAGACCGCGGAGCCCTCGGGCGACGCCAGGGTCGCGCCATCGAAGCGCCGGCGATTTGTCATTCAGAAGCATGATGCCACCCGGCTGCATTACGACCTGCGGCTCGAATTTGACGGTGTCTTCAAGTCCTGGGCGGTGACAAAAGGACCCTCGCTCGATCCGCACGACAAGCGGCTGGCGGTGGAGGTGGAAGCCCATCCGCTCGACTATGGCGATTTCGAAGGCGTCATTCCGGACGACCAGTATGGCGGCGGCACCGTGCAGCTGTGGGACCGCGGCTATTGGGAATCCGACGATCCCGAGCGCGGGTTCGAAAAGGGCGACCTGAAATTCACGCTGGAAGGCGAAAAGCTTGGGGGTAGCTGGGTGCTGGTGCGGATGCGCCACGACCGCAATGGCGGCAAGCGCACCAACTGGCTGTTGATCAAGCATCGCGATGAGTTTGCCAGGGAGGGCAAGGCCAACAACATTCTGGATGCCGATCTGTCGGTCGCCTCGGGACGATCGATGGAGCAGATCGCCGCCGGCAAGGGCAGGGCGCCAAAGCCGTTCATGCTGGCCAAAACCGGCCGTGGCAAGGTCGACGCGGTGTGGAATTCGAATCGGGGCGATGCCGCCGAGGCGCGCGCAAACAACAGGAAGACCGCAACCGCCAAGGCGCCTTCCGCGAAGCCGTCGAGCGTCAAGAAGGTCGCCGCGATGCCGGATTTCGTCGC
>CALROE020000325.1:0-5040 GCA_943369715.1 Bradyrhizobium ivorense | reverse complement strand
CCGCGGTGATGTCGCGGACGAATGCGACGGTGCGTTCCTGACCGCCGATCTCGATGCGCGACAGCGACAACGCGGCACGAAGCCGGCTGCCGTCCTTGCGCGTGATCCTGATCTCGGCCGGGACGGCGTGGTCGCTGATCGCCGGACCCGAGGCCGGCGACGTACCATCTTGCGGTTCCTTGAGTCCCAGGCGGCTCACATGACCACCGAGTACATCGGCGCGATCAAGCCCCCAGATCAGCTCGGCCGCCGCGTTGAAATAGCTGACCAGATGATCGCCATCGACGATCACCACGGCATCGTTCGCCCGCTCGAGCGCGGCCAGCAGGAAATCCTGAGTTTCGACCAAGGGACAATCGCGTGTGTTCATCATCCAACCCTGATGCCCTCTTGCCCATCGAGGCTTGAGCCCGATGCAGAGGCAGCCATTTGGTGAAAAGCGTAAGAGCCTCGAGGTGTTGAAATGGTTGTTCGAGCCAGTTTCAGCTGGCGGAAAGAGATCATGCTTAAGAACAGGTTTACCGGAACCGGTGCGCGCGAATCCTCGGGACCACCACCGCGTCGATGTCCGCCAGTAACGAACGGACGATGCGGCGCGTCCGGGAGGCCACGGCGCCCACACGGCTTCGTTATTTGACATTTCTTCCCTTTTTGTCAAAATCGACAAATGAAGCCGCGCGACCGCATACTCGATGCCGCCATGACCGTCTTTCGCCGGCACGGTTTCCGGCGCTCGTCGATCGAACAGACGGCCGAGGCCGCCGGCCTGACGCGGCAGGCGCTCTACCACCATTTCGAATCCAAGGAAGCGCTGTTCCGCGCCGTCATCGTACGGGTGCATGAGGATGCCTTGGCCGCCGAGGTCACGGCGGCGAACGCGGCGGAGAAAGCCGGCGGCGGGCTGGCCGATATTCTGGTCGCCGGGGTGACCGCGCGGCTGCGGAAGTTCATCGCCTCGTTCGAAGGCTCGCCCCATATCGAGGAGCTGTTCTCCGAACATCTGCTGCAGGCCCGCGACCTCTACCTGAAATATGCCGGGCTCTACGCCGCCCATGGCGCGACCACGATCGAGCGGGTCTGCCGCAAGCAGCGCCTCGCGCTCGCCGAAGGCATGACGCCGCAAAGACTGGCGCAATGCCTGGAGATGGCGATCAACGGCGTCAAGTCAGCGCATCCGGGGATGCAGCCGGCCGACGCCTTCGTCGACGCGCTCACCACCATGGCGCGGATGCTGGTCGCCGGCGCCGTCACGCCATTGCCGAAGCCATCATCGGCCAGGTCCGCCGCCAGGAAGACTGTCCCTAAGAAGCCCGTCCCGAAATAGCCCACTCGCAAGAATTCTGGAGGTCGCAAATGAGTACGATGACGATCAACGGTCGCCTCGCCCCCCTGCCCGACGATCCCGAGGCGCTTCTCGTCGATGTCATAAGGGACGATCTCGATCTGACCGGCACCAAGCTGGTGTGCGGGGCCGGCGTATGCGGCGCCTGCACCGTGCTGGTGGATGGTGCGCCGGTCGTCAGCTGCCTGATGCCGGCGCGCGCCGCCGCCAACACCACGGTGACGACGGTGGAGGGTATCGGCGCGACACAACTGCATCCGGTGCAGAAGGCGTTCATGGCGCACGACGCGCTGCAATGCGGGTTCTGCACGCCGGGCTTCGTGGTCGAGGCCGCGGCGTTTTGCGATTCCTGGCGCAGGGACAAGGGGACGGCGATCCCGTCGCGCGAGGAAATCGGTGCGGCGTAGTCGGGACATCTGAGCCGCTGCGGCGCCTATGACGGCATCTTCAACGCAGTGGCCGCGGCCTGCGCCGGGCATTTCGATGGCGTCGATCCGAACGCGCCGCGCGTCGAGGCGCGGCAGAAGGTGACGGGATCAGCCAAATACACCGTCGATATCCGCCATGACGGACAGCTCGAAGGCGTCCTCCTCCGTTCGCCATTTCCGCACGCGCGCATCACCGGACTCGATCTCGCTCCGGCGCTCGCGCTGCCCGGCGTCAGCGCCGCAGTCTCGCTGCTCGGCGACGACCGCATGGTGCGTTATGTCGGCGATCCCATCGCGGCGGTGGCCGCAAAGGACCGCAAGACCGCGCTGGCGGCCATCGCCGCCATCAAGATGACCAGCGAGCTCCTGCCGTCGGTGATCGGACTGGATGCCGCGCGAAAACCGGATTCGCCCGTGGTGTTCGAAAAATCCAGTCGCAAGAAAGCCGGCAACGTCTCGGAAGGCGCGGGTGGCCCGGCGCCGTGGAAGGGTAATGTCCGCGGACCGTCCGCGGCGTTCTCGCAAAAGCCGAACAAGGGGCGGAGCTGGGTCGAGAGCGCGCGGCAGGCGCACAACCCGCTGCTGTTCGAAGCGACGTTCCGGACCGCCACGCAGTCGCACAGCTGCCTGGAGCCGCACGCCGCCGTCGCGCGCTTCGACGGCGACAGCCTCACCGTGCACGTCTCCACGCAAGCGGTGTTCCATCTGATGGAACTGATCGCCAAACGCTACAAGCTCGGCCACGACAAGGTCCGCGTCATCGCCGATCATGTCGGCGGCGGGTTTGGTTCGAAGGCGAGCTTCGGCATCGAGACGACAGCGGCGATTGACCTTGCGCGCGCCGCGAAGGCCCCGGTCAGGGTCGCGTTCGACCGGCACGAGGAGCTTTCCGTCACCGGCTACCGGCCGGCCACGGAAATTGCGATCGCGCTGCTGCCGTCCGAACAGGGCGACCTCAAAGCGCTGTCGCTCACCGCTCACGCCGACACCGGCGCTGCGACCAACTCGACCATCGCCGCACTGGCGCGGCTGATCTATCCGGCGCAGGCCAAGCAGCTGGCCGATTACGACGTCATCAGCAATCTGCCGCCCGGTGCGCCGTTCCGTGGGCCGGGCGGGCCGCCGATGGCTTTCGCGCTGGAACAGGCGATCGACGAAGCCGCCTTGCGGATGAAGCTCGATCCGATCACGTTGCGAAAACGCTGGGATCCCAATCCCAACCGCCAGCGTCTCTACGACTGGGCTGCCGGTCTCGATGTCTGGCGCAATGCCAAGACATCCGCCGCGCAGACCGGCCGCTATCGCAGGGGCGTCGGCGTTGCCTCCGGCTACTGGCTTTATCTCTGGCAGCCCGGCGTGAAAGTCGAACTCAGGGTCGAGGGCGGACGGCTGGTCGCGAGCACCGCGACCCAGGATATCGGCCAGGGCAGCCGCACCGTGATCGCCAATACCGTGGCGCACGAGTTCGGCCTTGAGCCGCACGACATTGAAGTGCGGATCGGCGATTCCAGGCTGCCGGAAGGACCGGGTGCCGGCGGCAGCCGCAGCACGGCTTCCGTGATTCCGCCGACGCTGCTGGCGGTGCAGAAGCTGAAGGACGCGATCGAGCAGAACGCCAGGCGCAAACCCGTCGCCGGTTCCAATGCGCCGTGGCGCGAGATGATCGCGGCATCGCCCGATCTCGGCGTCACCAGCGTACGTCCCGAAGACTCAAAGCCGACGGCTCCCGGTATTCGCTCGCCGCTGAAGGACGCGGGCTTCATGGGCATGATCTTCGGCTGGATGCTGCGGCGCTTTTCCAATCTGGCGGTCGGCGCCGGCGTGCCGAGCTCGGTGCAGGTGATCGAGGTCGAAGTCGACACCTGGCTCGGCCATGTCCGCGTGCTCAACGTCCATACCGGCATTGCCGTCGGCAAGATCGCCGCTCCCGCGCTGGCGCGCAGCCAGGCCACCGGTTCGGTGATCCAGGGCCTCGGCTACGCGCTCTACGAAGCGCGCGAAACCGATCCGCGCAGCGGTAGCGTGCTCTCTGCGGGGATGGAGGACTACCGCATTCCCGGAATCGCCGACACGCCCGCGATATCGGTGCATTTCGACGAAACCGGTTTCGATCACGTGCTCGGCGGCAGCGTCGGGATCGGCGAAGTGGCGACGGTGCCGACATCGCCGGCGCTCGCCAACGCCATCCGCAACGCCACCGGAATCCGGCTGACCGAAATTCCGATCCGGCCCGACCGCCTGATATCCGCCTTGAAAGGGAGGACCGCGGCATGACATCCGCATCGATGACGGCTTCCGCTCCACGCGCCGAGTTCCGCGCCGCCGGCACCGACCTCAGCGAAAGGCGGCGCAGCGGCGTTTCACAGGGACCGCTGATCGATCTGGCCGCAGCACCCGACACGATCGGCGTGACATGGGGCGCGGATGGCGCCGCAACCATCGGCGCGCTCACCAGCATCGCCGCGATCGCCGCCGACCCGCGCATTGGCGCGGCCTATCCCGGCATTGCTGCTTCCGCATCGGGTCTCGCCACGCCGCAGATTCGCCATCTCGCCACGCTCGGCGGCAACCTCGCGCAGCGCTCGCGCTGCTGGTATTTTCGCGATCCGCATGTCGCCTGTCTGAAGAAGGGCGGCAGCGATTGTCCGGCCCGAACGGGCAATCACCTCTACAGCATCGCCTTCGACCTCGGCCCCTGCGTGGCGCCGCATCCCTCCACCATGGCGGCGGCGCTGCTCGCCTATGATGCCGGGATCGTCACCAGCCAAAGGCCGGCGATTTCGATCGGCGAACTGCTGGGAGATGGCTCCAACGGAAGGTCCGATCATGCGCTGGCATCGGACGAAATGATCCGCGGCGTCCGACTGCCCGCGCCGCTGCCGGGCGAGCGCGCGCTCTACAAGCGCGCCATCAGCCGCAGCCACGCCGAATGGCCGCTGGCCGAAGTGTGCGTCCGCGCCGTCGTGACGTCGGGCATATTCCAGTTCATCCGCATCACCGCCGGCGGCATCGCGCCGGTCCCGCTCCGCCTCGCGGCGTGCGAGGCCGCCTTGCAAGGCAAGCCGGCCAGTGCTGCGGTGATTGCGGAAGCGGCAAGGCAGGCGAGGTCAGGCGCAAACCCGTTGCCGATGACGGGCTACAAGCTCGATCTGCTGGAGGGCGTCGTGCATGATGTGCTGGAACGGCTGGCGATGTAGATTTTGTAGGGTGGGCAAAGGCGCCCTTGCGCCGTGCCCGCCATTCTTCGCCAATTGTGAGTTGGGTGGTGGG
>CALROE020000324.1:0-5044 GCA_943369715.1 Bradyrhizobium ivorense | reverse complement strand
TCCTTGACCACCACCGATCGCCATATGCGCCTTTTGATCATCGAAGACGACCGCGAGTCCGCCGACTATCTGGTCAAGGCGTTTCGCGAAGTCGGCCACATCGCCGATCTCGCCGGCGATGGCGAGGAAGGCCTGTCGCTGGCCGAGTCCGGCGACTACGACGTGCTGGTGGTCGACCGCATGCTGCCCAAGCGCGACGGCCTGTCGGTGATCGGCAGCCTGCGCGAGAAGGGCAATCGCACGCCGGTGCTGATTCTCTCGGCGCTCGGGCAGGTCGACGACCGCATCAAGGGGCTGCGTGCCGGCGGCGACGACTACCTGCCGAAGCCCTATGCCTTCGCCGAGCTGCTGGCGCGGGTCGAAGTGCTGTCACGCCGCCATGGCGGTCCGGCCGAGGAAACCACCTATCGCGTCGGCGACCTCGAACTCGACCGGCTGTCGCACCGGGTGGCGCGCGGCAAGGATGAATTGACGCTGCAGCCGCGCGAGTTCCGGCTGCTGGAATATCTGATGAAGCATGCCGGGCAGGTGGTGACGCGCACCATGCTGCTGGAAAACGTCTGGGACTATCATTTCGATCCGCAGACCAACGTCATCGACGTGCACATTTCGCGGCTGCGCTCCAAGATCGACAAGGGTTTCGAGCGGCCCCTGCTGCACACGATCCGCGGCGCCGGCTACATGATCCGTGACGGGATACGCTGAATCCCGCGCTGTCGGTCTTGAACACCTTCGTCCCACGTGAGGCAGGCAGTCCAGCGCCGCACCTGGTCGAACCCCATGCGGAAAGAAGGCGCATCGAACCCGTGGGAAACCAGTAGATCGTCGATAAAGGATCCCGCCGGTGGGCCGAGATCATCGGGAATCCCGGCGCGGCGCCATTTTTCATTGAAGAGATGGACGAATGTCGCGTTTTCACACCGGGAGTGAAGCTGGTCGCACTGGGCCGGATCGAACATCGCGGGAACATCGAGCGTGGATAACGGATACGTCGTGTCCATCGGCCGGCCGTGGCACGCGATCCGGTATTTGCTCAACATCTCGGTAAAAAGCACGGCTGCTGTCTCGCCATAGAGCGGGGACTCGTCGGCCGCGACACATCGCGCCACGCAGTCCAACAGTAAGGGATGCCCGGCTGGAAACTTCAGCACCGAGTTCGTTGCCAGCATCGGGTCGACGCTTTCAAGCGAAAAGAAGATGTCCTGGGCGGGAAGCTCCGGGCGCAGCAGGATAACGTCCTGATCGATCCACCAGCCGCCCAGTCGATGCAGCATGGCATAGCGAAAAAGATTCGCGTGCAGGGCGAAGCCGCCGCGGCTGATGCCGTTCCGGTAGCTCAAAACGTGATCGGTCGGCCAGATTTCGTTGGCATCCCGTCGGAGGATCCACTCGGGAACAGCGATGGCGGGATCGTAGGTGAAGAGTTCGACGAAGTGGCCCCGCTCTACAAAGCTGCGCATGCCCATGAGCTGATAGGGGCCGAGCTGACTGCCATGCCAGAAGAAACGGACGGTCTCTGCGCAACCCGGCAAGATCAGTACTTCGCGACGACGGGCGCTCCGCCAAGGTCGAACAGATAGTTCGCCCCGATCTTGAATGTCTGCCTGGTCAGCGACCGGCTGACATTGATGGGATCGCCGCCGGGGGTCACATGTGAGGCCAACAACCGCGAACCGTAATCCACGTAATTGTATTCGAACTTGACGGTCCAATTGCGCGTCAACGCGTGTTCGATGCCGGCACCGACCAGAAAACCGTTCAGGTTGCTGCTTCCCGATCTTTCAGAGAGAACCTGTATACCAAGGGCGCAGCAAATGAAGGTGGAATTGAAGTCAAACGCCCCCCAGGCCCAGCCGCCCTTGCCGTAAATCAGCGTGCGGTCGACGGCGATACCGGCGCGGCCGGCGATACTGAACTCGTTGGTGTTCTTCGTGGCAAGCGTCTCGCTGGCAGCGGCCGAGAAGGCCGGGGAGTTGGTCGCCTTGCCGTTCGACCAGGCGCCTTCGCCTTCGACACCGAACACCCAATTGCCCTGCTGGTAGTTGCAACCCAGCTGACCGCCGGCGATGACGCCGGTACCGTTGTCGTCGGCTGTGCGGCCCGTGCCTTCGAAATTTGTCGCGATGGATGTGTTGATATTCGTGCCGCCAACGTGGGCACCGACATAACATCCGGTCCAGCTGAACGCCGGCACTGCTGCAATGGGTGTTTTGGCAGGTAACCTGAGGTCGGCCGCCGTAGCAGCCGCAGAACCGAGCACTAAAAAGGTCGACGACAGCAGAAGCTTCTTCATTTGCCGTCCCCAAAATAGCAGCATAAATCGCTCTGGTTTCCTGTCTACCAGAATACCGGGCCACGGCGTGTAACTGAAATGCAACAGTGTTCCTCTAACGGAACCAGATGCCCGGCTGCCAAGCCACCGCGCACTTAGACCGTATATTCAATATCTTGCGTGATCGCGGACGGTACTCAAAGAACGGCTCCTGCATGCAATTCAGCTTCAAAGACCGTCCTCAGAACATCAACGGATACGGCGAACAACCGTTCACTTTTCTTGAGCCGGACGCCCATCAGATCGTCGGCCATATCGCATCCATCGACCTCATCGAAAACGGCGATGCGGCCGCGCGGGCGCGCTGGCAAAAGAAGCAACTCGGCAATCTCGTCAATCATGCCTACGTGCGGTCCGATTTCTGGCGCCAGCGGATTCCAGCCGGCGTCAGTCCGCAGGACGTCTTGCCGAGACTTGCCGTCCTGTCGCGAAAAGATATCGCGATGCAGGCGCAGAAGGAGGGCTCGCTCTTCCATGACAAAAAGCAAGGCACGCCCGCTACCTACGAAACAACGGGGTCGACCGGTACGCCGCTAAAAGTCTTCATTTGCGAACAGAATGGTTACTACAACGAGGTCCGCAGCCTCGCGCAATATTTCATCGACAATCTGCCTCTCGATGAAAATCGCGTTGAAATCAAGCCGGTCACCCGCGCCGATGGCCTTCGGGGAAAAACCGGGCCTGCAGCCGCCGATGCGCACTGGGCGGGTCCGTTGAGCAAAATCTATTGCAATGGTTCCAATAGAACGCTGAGATTCAACAGTGACGTCGACGGGCTCCTGAACGAACTGGCAAAGGACCGCGTCGGCTATCTCGTGTGTCCCAGCCGGGTCATCGAGCAGTTGCTGGATCGCGGCCCGGATCTCGTTGAAAGACTCGGCATCAAGGCCTGGCTTCATCTTTCGGACTATCGAAGCCGGGAGGTCGTTGGAAAATTGAAACAGATCGGGATACCGAGCCTGTCGAATTATTCATCGGGAGAAACCGGGCCGATTGCGTTTGAATGCCGGATGAACGAAGGCTATTACCACGTCGCCCATTCCAACGTCATCGTCGAATGCGACCACACGCTGACGACCGAATTCGATGGCGAGGTGGTCAGCCGGCTTTTGATCACGCATCTGCACTCCTACGCGACGCCGCTCATTCGCTATGACATCGGAGATTTCGGCAAGCTGCATGCCGGATGTCCCTGCGGACATAACGGTCCGACGATTTCCCACATTTACGGAAGGGGAAAGCATTTTTTGCGGCACCCCGATGGAAGGTTCATTCCGTTTTATCTTTCCACCCGGCTGCTTCGTGAAGCCGTCGATTTTGAGGAGTGCCGGTTTCGGCAAGAGACCCTCGATACCATCACGGTTCAGATCGGAGGGCGGGAGATGCTCAGTCGGGACGAAGAGGAAAGGCTGAAGGCGACCATTATCGCCGCGACCGATTCCGCGTTCGAGGTGGTGGTCAAGCCCGTTCGGGAAATCGACTGGTCCGACAATCCGAAGCGGTTGTTTTTCTCCAGCTCGGTGCTTTGAAGGGAGCGCGGCCCCAGGGTTTTGGCGCTGGCCGCGCGACATGTCCAAATCGGGCGGGATTCGGACTTTTGTGAACCATTTGTCACTTCAGGCACAACCGGGAAGCGGGTAGATTGGCGGCATGCAACACGTTGGCAAGGTCAACAGAGACATGATCCGTGACGGCATTCGGTAAACTGATCCGCACCACCGCGTTCCGGCTGACGCTGGTCTATCTGTTGCTGTTTGCGCTGTTTGCAGCGTCGCTGTTGGGCTATTTCGCCTGGAATACGCGCCGGCTGATCACCGAGCAGATCACCACGACCGTGAATGCGGAATTCAGCGAGATTACCGACATCTATACAAGGCGCGGGTTGCGCGGGCTGGTGTTCACGATCGAGAACCGGGCGCTGCGGCCGGGCGCCAATCTGTATCTCGTGACCACGCCGACGGGGCAGGCGATTGCCGGCAATGTCGGCTCACTGGCGCCGGGCGTGATGGCCAGCCAGGGCTGGTCGGAGACCGCCTACCGGCGGCTCGACGAGCAGAGCAGCCGCGACCATCGCGCGCTGGTGCGCGTCAACGAGCTCGAGAGCGGATTCCGGCTGTTGATCGGGCGCGACCTCGAGGAGCGGCGGCGGCTGTTCGGAATCGTCGTGAAGGCCGCGAACTGGTCGCTGCTGGTCGTCGTGGTGCTCGGGCTCGGCGGCGGCATCTTCGTCGCGCGCCGGGTGCTGCGGCGGATCGACGCCATGACCGGCACCACCCAGCGTATCATGGCGGGCGATTTGACCGGACGGCTGCCGGTCGGGCGCAGCGGCGACGAACTCGACCGGCTGGCGGAAAATCTCAACGCCATGCTGGAGCGGATCGAGGCCCTGATGATGGGGCTGAAGGAAGTCTCCGACAACATCGCCCACGACCTGAAGACGCCGCTGACCCGGCTGCGCAACCGCGCCGAGGAGGCGCTGGCGAAATCCGGCAGCGAGGCCGACTACCGCGGCGCCCTGGAACGAACCATCGAGGAATCCGATGGCCTGATCCGCACCTTCAATGCGCTGCTGATGATCGCGCGCGCCGAGTCCGGGCAGGCGCGCGGCAACATGGATGATTTCGACGCCGCCGACGTCGCCAGGGGCATCCAGGAACTCTATGAACCGCTGGCCGAAGACAGCGGCATGACCCTGCGCGTCAGGACCGCGCC
>CALROE020000323.1:0-5049 GCA_943369715.1 Bradyrhizobium ivorense | reverse complement strand
CGATCGACGGCGGGATCAGGATGCCGAGCGCGCCTGAGGTGGTGATGACGCCGGCGCCGAAGCGCTTGGGAAAACCCTGCTTCACCATCGCCGGCATCATGATCGAGCCGATCGCGATCACGGTGGCGGGCGAGGACCCCGACACCGCGGCGAACAGCGCGCAGGCCATCACACCGGCGAGTCCGAGTCCGCCGTACCAGTGCCCGACCATCGAAGTGGCGAAATTGATCATGCGGCGCGCGACGCCGCCATGGGTCAGGAAGTTGCCGGCCAGAATGAAGAACGGGATCGCCATGATCTCGAAATTGTCGATGCCGGTGAACAACTTCAGCGCCACCGATTCCGTCGGAACCGTCGTCATCGTGTAGATGAAGGTCAGGACCGTCATGCCAAGCGCGATCGAGATCGGCATGCCCGTCAGCATCAGCGCGATCAGCAGCCCGAAGATGAATAGGCTGCTCATCGGGTGACCTCCGCGGCGCCGATGCCGGGCGCTTCGACGTCGATACCCTCGACATGGGCGTGGTCGTGATGCGGCAGGTCGCCGGTGCGCCAGAACCTGAACGCGACCTGGAGAAAGCGGAAGCACATCAGGTAGGAGCCGAGCGGGATGCAGAGATAGATGATCCAGCTCGGAATCTCGAGATCGGGCGAGACCTGGTCGGTAAACATCAGCCCGAAGACGAACTTGGCGCCCATGGTGCCGATCACGGCGGTGAAGAAGGCGCCGCAGAACAGCCCGAATAGCACGATGGTCCTGCGCCACGGCGGATTCAGCAGGTTGACCACGACGTCGACGCCGACGTGAATGCCGGTGCGCACGCCATAGGCCGCGCCGAACTTCGCCACCCACACGAACATGTAGATGCACAGTTCCTGCGCCCAGGACATGTGGATGGGAAACAGGATCGGATAAAGCACGGGAACGCCGATGAGATAGCGATGCATCACGGCGAGAAAGATGATGAAGGTCGCGAGCCCCATCAGCGTCGTGATCAATATCTCCTCAAGACGATCGAGGATGCGAAGAAACATGAACTCCCCCCGTGCGGACCAGCCCCGGAACCAAGGAGGACGATTGCGGCGCAATCGCTCCTCCGGCCAGCGGTCGCATTATCGTCCCGGACATGAAAAGGCTTCCGTGCCGAGGCACGGAAGCCCCTGATGTCGACTTAGTTGGTCGCGCCCCTCGTCTCCTTGAGGAATTCGTCGATCACCGTCTGGCCGACGCGCTTTGCCACGTCCTGGTAGACCGGCTCCAGCGCCTTGCGCATCGCCGCATCCTGCTCCGGCGTCAGCGTGATGATTTCGCTCTTGCCGGTCTTCTTGATCTCCGCCAGCGCGTCGTCGTTTTCCTTCTGCGACTGGCCGTTGCCGTAGGCGGTAGCTTCCTTCATCGCCTTGTCGAGCTGGGGCTTGATGTCGGCGGGAATGCCGTCCCAGAACTTCTTGTTCACCACCACGATGTAGCCGATGTAGCCGTGGTTGGTGACCGTGATGTGCTTCTGCACTTCATGCATTTTCTGGGTGTAGATATTCGACCAGGTATTTTCCTGGCCATCCACCACGCCGGTCTGCAGCGCCTGGTAGACTTCCGAGAACGCCATCACCTGGGGAATCGCACCGAGGGTGCGGAACTGGGCCTCGAGCACCTTCGAGGACTGGATGCGGAATTTCAGGCCCTTGTAATCCGCCGGCGCGATCAGCTTCTTGTTGGCGCTCATCATCTTGAAGCCGTTGTCCCAATAGGCGAGACCGGTCATGCCCTTGGCGTCGAGCAGCTTGAGCAGCTTCTGGCCGAGCGGGCCGTCGGTGACTTTGCGCAGCGTCTTCAGGTCCGGCAGAATATAGGGAAGATCGAATACCTCGAATTCCTTGACGCCGATCGGGCCGAACTTGGCGTTCGAGGGCGCCAGCATCTGCACCGCGCCGAGCTGCAGCGCTTCCAGCTCTTCCTTGTCCTTGTAGAGCTGCGAGTTCGGGTAGACCTCGACCTTGACCTTGCCGCCGGTGTACTTCTCGGCGAGTTCCTTGAATTTTTCGGAAGCCAGCCCCTTCGGCGTGTTGGGCGCGACGACGTGGCTGAACTTGATGACGATCGGCGCCTGCGCCGATGCCGGACCGGTCAGAGCCAATGCCGCGACTGACGCAGCCGCCAGAATCAATTTTTGCATGTGTCCTCCAGCTTGATTTTTGCGAAGTGCGCCCGAGCGGCGGCTCGCTACCTTGTATGCCAGCCGCACCAATACAGAGAAGCCGGCCGAAACGCCATTGCCCGTTAGCAGGGGCGTCCAAAAAACCGATGTTGCAATGCAAAATCGCGGCACCGGGGGGGTGCCGCGTTTTTCAGACGTCGTCATTCCGGGGCAATGCGAAGCATCGAACCCGGAATCTCGAGATTCCCCGGTGCGCAATTGCGCACCTGCGGTCTGGTCCTTCGGACCATCCCGGAATGACGGGCTATCGCCCGTCAGCTCGCCGCTTGCGCCGGCATGTCGCGCTGGCGCTTCATGACGATCTTGTTGAGCGCGCCGAGATAGGCTTTTGCCGAGGCCACCAGGGTATCCGGATCGGAGGCCTTGGAGGTCATCGAGCGGCCCTCATGGGCGAGCCGCACCGAGACCTCGGCCTGCGCGTCGGTTCCCTCGGTGACGGCGTGGACCTGATAGAGTTCCAGCTTGGCCTCGTGCGGAACCAGCAGCTTGATGCAGTTGAACACCGCATCGACCGGACCGTTGCCCTCGGCCTCCTCGATCTTGATCACGCCGTCGATGCTGAGCTTCATGGTGGCGCGCTGCGGACCATGGGTGCCCGCGATCACCGTCAGCGAGGTCAGCTTGATGTGGTCATGCGCGTTGGCGATTTCCTGGTCGACCAGCGCCTCGATGTCCTCGTCGTAGATGTCCTTCTTGCGGTCGGCCAAGGCCTTCATGCGCACGAAGGCGTCTTCCAGCTGGTTGGCGCCGAGCTTGTAACCCATCTCCTCCAGCCTGTGGATGAAGGCATGGCGGCCGGAATGCTTGCCCAGCACCAGCGAGGATTTCTTCAGGCCGATCATTTCCGGCTTCATGATCTCGTAGGTCGAGGCATCCTTCAAGACGCCGTCCTGGTGGATACCGCTCTCATGCGAGAACGCGTTACGGCCGACGATAGCCTTGTTGTACTGCACCGGAAACGAGGTCGCCGCCGACACCAGCTTCGAGGCCCGGGTCAGCATGGTGGTGTCGATCTTGTTCCACCACGGAAACACGTCGTTGCGGACGTTCATCGCCATCACGACTTCTTCCAGCGCGGCATTGCCGGCGCGCTCGCCGATGCCGTTGACGGTGCACTCGATCTGCCGCGCGCCGCCGGAAATGCCGGCCAGCGAATTCGCCACCGCCATGCCGAGATCGTTGTGGCAGTGCACCGAAAACACCGCCTTGTCGGAGTTCGGCACCCGCTCGATCAGCGTCCGCATGAAGTGGCCATATTCCTCCGGCGTGGTGTAGCCGACGGTATCGGGAATATTGACCGTGGTGGCGCCGGCCTTGATCACGGCCTCGACGATCCGGCACAGATAATCCATCTCGCTGCGGGTGGCGTCTTCGGCCGACCATTCGACATCGTCGATCTGGTTGCGCGCGCGGGTGACGTTGGCGATCGAGAGTTCCATCACCTGCTCCGGCGTCATGTTCAGCTTGACGCGCATGTGCAGGGGCGAGGTCGCGATCACGGTGTGGACGCGGCCGCGCCGGGCGAATTTGACGGCTTCGGCGCAGCGGTCAATGTCCTTCGGATTGGCGCGGGACAGGCCGGCGATCACGGAGTTCTTGGAACGCCGGGCGATCTCGCTGACCGCCTGGAAATCGCCTTCCGAGGTGATCGGGAAGCCGGCCTCGATGACGTCGACGCCCATGTCGTCGAGCATCTCGGCGATCTCGATCTTCTCCTCGAAGGTCATGGTGGCGCCGGGGCACTGTTCGCCGTCGCGCAGGGTGGTGTCGAAAATGATGACGCGGTCCTTGTCGGACTTGGGAGCGGTGGTCATTCGGAAATTCCTTTAGCTGGTGCGCTGCTGGTCGAGCGCGGAAGGGATCTGGTGATCTCGCGCGAACCCCTGAGTGCCCAGGCGCAAACCGCCCAGACGGCCCTCAGGGGCCGATAAGAAGCAGAAGCCCGCCAGGAAGCAGGGTGGGCATTGACGCAGCCGGAATCGCCTGGGGACGGACGGCCTGCGCCGCTCCCCCCTGAACTCCGTACAAACAGCTGCGAATCAGCATTGCCAGACCCTTGAGACGCGCAATCCTCGGCCAAAACCCTTGACGGTTCGTTGCCGGGACGGCGTTCCGAACTCGTTCTAAACGAGAAGGATGGGCCGCCGCAATGCCAAAAGTTAGTCAACTGGGCTGACCTATTCGTCACAGGGCCGGGCCCCTCCACGTCATTGCATATGGGTCCACAAACACGTTCGACCTCGCGGCGCGCAGCGCCCGAGGCTTTGCTGTCGTTCGGGCCCTCAGGAAATCGGAGGGCGCAGGGAAGACCGGGTGCGCGCTGCACCCGCGGTCTCATGTGCAAACTCGTGCAACAAAAAACGCACATGAGCATACAGGTTCAGCGGGGAACACCCGGCCTTCCCTGCGCAATGGCTTGACGGCTTATCTCGCGCTCACCCCGGAGTAGTGCGCTGTCTAGTCTCCGTCGCCTGGCGGAAACCGGCGCCCAGGCCCGGTCGGGCCTTCAGCACCTCCGCCAGACTTGACGCCAGCAACGGGCGTCGGGTCCACACGATTTTGCCGTACGCTGCAATGCCGTCCGTCTGCCCGCCGTATGGTCGCTCACGGAGTTGATCCCGCCCTGCAACCACCTGCGCGCCCGACGCTGCCGCGTCCACCGCATCCCGCCCCGCGTCTCTGACGATCCGGATACGCCCCTCGAGTGGGACGAGACAGCCGTGTATATGCACCGATTTGCGATTTCTGAAAAGCAGAATATTTTTGCAACAGGGGCTTGACATGACTTCCGATAACCAGAAGTGATTTGCCCGTCGGGTAGTCACACGAAGTC
>CALROE020000322.1:0-5055 GCA_943369715.1 Bradyrhizobium ivorense | reverse complement strand
CGCGCCGATAAGGGCACGGGGTGTCGAGGTTCGAACCATACCCGCTGCCGTCGCGCGAAACGCGGCGTAAAGCGAAATCCGGTCTTCACCCGTCTATGCAGGCCGATGGATTAAGCCGTTGAAGAGACTTGCGTCTCATCGCGGGCGCCTGCAGTCTTGGACAGGATCGAGATCTTCAGGCGAACCGAAAGACCCCTGCCCTCATCCCTCCCAAAACGACGGGTTTTCCTTCCTTTCGAGCCATCCATGCGGAATGTCCTGAAAGGAATGATCTCCTAGCGTATCGGGTTTTCGGAATGCGAGCACGGACGTGCCAGCAACGGCCAGCACGCCCGGAAACGATTGTTTAACGAGTCTTTTCCGGCTTGCCAAGTGTAAAATCGCGATAACGCAGCGGACCGCTATTTTTGGGCCACATTTGCCGGAAACCGCCGTTTCAAGCCTCGCGGACCCGATAAGGCAGCGGTTTGCCGGCGAAAAACGCTTCGAGATTGGCGATCACGCAGTCCTGCATCGCCGTATGCGATTCCAGGGTGTGGCCGCCGATATGCGGGGTCAGGACCACATTCGGGAACGCGGTCAGTGCGTCCGGCGCATGCGGCTCCTGCTCGAACACGTCGAGACCGGCACCGGCAATGCTGTTGTCGGCGAGCGCCGCGACCAAGGCCTGCTGGTCGATCACCGAGCCCCTGCTGATATTGACGACATAGCCGTCCGCCCCGAGCTTTTTCAGGATCCCGGCATCGACGGCGTGCTGGGTGTCGGCGCCGGCGCGAACCGCGATCATCAGCACGCTGCACCATTCCGCTAGCGCCTCGAGGCTCGGGAAGTATTGATAGGGCACGTCATACCGGCTGCGGCTGAAATAGCCGACCTCGGTCTCGAAGGCGGCCGCCCGCGCGGCGATCTTGCGGCCGATCTCGCCCATGCCGTAGACGCCGATGCGACGTCCGCGCATGCCGGCCTGCGGCCGCATCATCGGCGACGGTTTTGCGGATGACCAGCCGCCGCTTCGGACATAATCGTCCGCCGGCAGCAGCCGCCGCGTCGCCGCCAGCATCAGGATCACAGCGATATCGGCGACCGAGGCGGCATTGGCGCCCGGACTGTGGGCGACCGCGATCTTGCGCTGCGCCGCGGCGGCCAGGTCGACGCCGTCATAGCCGGTGCCGTAACAGACGATGGCCCCGAGCTTCGGCATCAGGTCCATCTGGACAGCGCCGAGCGGCGTGCCGCCGGCCGTGACCATCGCAGTCACCTCGGAAAGCTGGTCTGCCGCGAACACCTCGCTCACTGGCTTGCCGGCGGTGTCCATCAGTTCGAAGCCTTGCGCGAAGCGCACCATCATCGCCTTCGGAAAGCGGGAATAGATCAAGACTTTGTTGGACATCGGCGGGTTTCCTGAAGTCGAAAGACAAAGGGCGGAACGGGTTTCCCCGTCCCGCCCTTGAAATGATTGTCGTCGCGCGATCGGCCTTTAGCCGAGCAGCGTGCCCGGCTCAACCTTCACGCCCGGTCCCATCGAGGAGGAAACCGCGACGCGCTGGATGTAGGTGCCCTTGGCACCGGCGGGCTTCGCCTTGGCCACGGCATCCGCCAGAGCCTTGACGTTCTCCACCAGCTTGTCGGCCGTGAACGACGCCTTGCCGATGCCGGCCTGCACGATGCCGGCCTTCTCGACCCGGAACTCGACCGAACCGCCCTTCGCGCCCTTGACGGCGTTGGCGATGTCCATCGTGACGGTGCCGATCTTCGGGTTCGGCATCATGCCGCGCGGTCCGAGCACCTTACCAAGGCGTCCGACCAGCGGCATCATGTCGGGAGTGGCGATACAGCGGTCGAAATCGATCTGACCGCCCTGCACCTTCTCGACCAGGTCCTCGGCGCCGACGACATCGGCTCCCGCGGCCTTGGCTTCGTCGGCCTTGGCGCCGCGCGCGAACACGCCGACGCGCAAGGTGCGGCCGGTGCCGTTCGGCAGGGTCACCACGCCACGCACCATCTGGTCGGCGTGACGCGGATCGACGCCGAGATTGATCGCAATCTCGACCGTCTCGTCGAACTTCGACGTGGCGCGTTCCTTGACCATCTTGATGGCGTCCGCGAGCGGATAAAGCTTCTCGCGATCAACGCCCTCGCGGGCCTTCTTCAAGCGTTTTCCGATTGCCATGACCCGTTACCCCGCAACTTCGAGACCCATCGAACGGGCAGAGCCCTCGACCATCTTCATGGCCGACTCGATGGAGTCACAATTGAGATCCTTCATCTTCTTCTCGGCGATCTCGCGCACCTGCGCTTTGGTCACCGCGCCGGCCTTGTCGCGGCCCGGGGCTTTCGACCCGGACTGGATTTTGGCCGCCTGCTTCAGAAAATGGGACATCGGCGGGGTCTTCATCTCGAAGGTGAACGAACGATCGGCGTAGATCGTGATCACCACCGGAATCGGGGTACCCTTTTCGTCCTTCTGCGTCTGCGCGTTGAACGCCTTGCAGAATTCCATGATGTTGAGGCCGCGCTGACCAAGCGCGGGTCCGATCGGGGGCGAAGGATTCGCCGACCCGGCCGGTACCTGCAATTTCAGGTATCCGGTCACTTTCTTCGCCATTTATCACTCCTCATGTTGTTTCCGGACAACCCGGAAGCTTCACAGGACCGTGGTGCGGTTCGACGGATGACTGGCGATCATCCCTCTCCTCCCACGGCTTCGCCCTCGCCCCGCCGCAGCGGGAGAGGTAAACGATCAGACCTTCTCGACCTGACCGAATTCCAGTTCGACCGGCGTGGCGCGGCCGAAGATCGACACGGCGACCTTCACGCGGCTGCGCGCCTCGTCGATTTCCTCGACCACACCGGAGAACGACGCGAACGGGCCGTCGGCCACGCGCACATTCTCGCCGATCTCGAACGAGACCGACGCCTTCGGGCGTTCGACGCCTTCCTGCACCTGGTGCAGGATCCGCATGGCTTCGGCTTCCGAGATCGGCATCGGCTTGTTTTCCGCGCCGAGGAAGCCCGTTACCTTCGGGGTATTCTTGATCAGATGGAAGGCTTCGTCGGTGAGCTTCATCTTCACCAGCACGTAGCCCGGGAAGAACTTGCGCTCGGCGTCGATCTTGCGGCCGCGGCGCACCTCGGTGACCTTTTCGGTCGGCACCAGCACCTGCTCGAACAGCTCTTCAAGCCCGCGCTGCTTCGACTGCTCCCGGATCGACTCCGCGACCTTCTTTTCGAAGTTCGAATAGGCGTGAACGATATACCAGCGCTTGTCCATCGTCTGTGTTCCGGCGCTTGCCATCAGCGGATACCGAGCAAGAAGGTGACGAGATAGCGGATGATCTGATCCGCGGCGAAAAAGAAGATCGAGGCCAATGCCACCATCACGAACACCATGATGGTGGTGATCGTCACCTCGCGGCGGGTCGGCCAGGTGACCTTGGCGGTCTCCGAGCGCACTTCCTGCAGGAACTTGAACGGGCTGAAAGCCATCGTTTGTGTCATCCGCGTCCGCTGGGACGATCTGGGTTTTAAGGAATCCGAACAGCCCTCTGACGCCCAGCCCTCGCTTGAAGGATGAGCCGGCCAGCGGGCTCGATTGTTCGGGGATTTCAAAGCCGCGCCGGATATCCGTCAAAACGGGCCGGCAGCAGGTGCGGCTGTGTACTGCGGACGGCCCAAAAGGTCAAGCTTGGAGAGCGGCTTGGAGAGCAGCCGACAGCGGGTCGGGGGCCTCGACGTACCGCCCGGCGTACCGGAGGCCGGACCTGGCCCTAGCCAGCGACCGGAATCCTGTGGAACAAGAGCCGCATGTGCAATCCCAAGCTCACAGTACTGACGGTGGTGCACAATGGCGAACGCTACCTCGAAACGGCCATCGAGAGCATTCTGGCGCAGGACTTTGTCGACTTCGAATACCTCATCGTCGATGACGGCTCGACGGACAATAGCCTCCAGATCCTGAAGCGATGGGCGGAGCGCGATCCCCGAATCGTCGTCGAGTGCATACCGCAGAGAACCGGAATTGCGCACGCCCTCAACCGCGGGCTCAGTTTGGCACGGGGACAATATATCGGTCGGCAGGATGCAGACGACATCTGCGTCGGGGCCCGGCTCCGCCGTCAGGTCGACCAGCTTGATCGTGAGCCGGACGTCGTGCTCGTGTCGGCCAACTACACGATGATCGACAGCGAAGGGCGGTGGGAAGGCAACGGCATCGTTGAAAACCAGCCCGCTCTGTTCCCCTACCTCTTGAATTTTTCGAATGCACTCGGGGGCGCCGGCAGCCAGGGCATGTTTCGGCGCGACATGGCGCGCGAGCTTGGCGGTTTCTGTGAGGATTTCGAAGTCTCGGTGGACTACGAATTCTGGACCAGGCTGGTGCAACGCGGAACGGTCGCGATTCTTCCGTTCGTCGGCCTGAACTACCGATTGCACAGCCGTCAAATCAGCATCCAGCGCAGGGAGTTGCAGCGACGCAATTCCCATTTGAACTCACGCCGGATGTTGACCGCTCACCTTGGACGCGTCCTTTCCGACGACGAATTCAGCGCCGTCGCGTCGATCTGGCGACAGGAAGGTCGAACCGGGGTCGCCGCCCTCGGCAATCGCGTGCTGCGCGAAGCCCATGCGCGGTTCGCCATCGACGCCAATCCTGCGCTTCGCCGGCGGGTCCGCCGGATTACTGCGGGACGGTGGCTGTTGTCTTCGATAGCGCTCTCCAAGACACATGCATTTGCAGAGGCGGCGCGCCATCTCGGCTATTCACTGCTGTGGCATCCAGCTGGCCTCAGCGTCGGCATTGCCTATCTGGTAGAGCGGCTTCTCGTGCGCGTTCGCCGAACCATGAACGCGGATCCCGGTAGACCATGAGACGCCCGTCCTCTGTCAGATCGCAGACCCAAGGTCTCGATCGACGGCACGCGATTCGTGGCGCAACGGACTGGGAAGCGTGAAACGGCGAGGTTCAGCGGAACACATCGAGCACGCCGCCTCCTCCTCCAGCGCCAGGAATTCATCAAGCTCTTTGTCCGTGCAGGGCGGGTCGAGCGGCCGATAGCG